>JAAYWH010000014.1 GCA_012516785.1 Methanomicrobiales archaeon | reverse complement strand
GTCTTTTTCACAGGAACGAAAGATGGATGAAAAGCCCGTCACAACCCCAAACTGATCAAGGAACCACTGCCCGGACATCCCTTCTGGCACCGGCAGAGATCGAGCACCTGATCGAGGAACGGGCTGCCCCGCTCCGGGATGAAATCGAGGAACTGAGGAGGGAGAACAAAAAAATGCAGGTGGCGCTCCGGGAGAGCGAAAACCACCTGAAGCTCACCCTCGATGCCGCGGCAGCGGGGATGTGGATCTCCGGGCGGGACGGGAGCTGGATGGCCACTCCGCAGCTCAACAGGATCTTCGGACTCTCCCCTGACATTACCTTCCACCGGGAGCAGGATCTCATGGAGTATATATATCCCGAGGACCTCCAGCAGCTGATTGATGCCTGGATGGGATCCCTTCGCGATGGCACGCGGCTCGATCATGAGTACCGCATCATCTGGCCAGATGGGAGTATCCACTGGCTGGCTGCAAAAGGGAGGGTATGTTCTGAGAGCGGCATCCCCCGGTTTGTCGGGATCACCTACGACATCACTGAGAGAAAAAGGATGGAAGAAGCCCTCAGGCAGAGACTTGAGACGGAACGGGCGCTGATCAACTCCTCTGCCGAGATTGCGGTTCTCCTCGATATTGAGGGGATCATCCTGAATATCAACGACAATTATGCCACGATTATTGGGAAACGGTATGAAGAACTCCTCGGAGTACGTGTCTGGGATCTCATACCACACGAGCACGTGTCCTATCGAAAATCATGGTTTGATCAGGCCATCCGGGAAAAAAGGATGGTAAAATTTGAAGAGAACCGTGATGGAAGATGGCATGATATTATCATCAATCCTGTCCTTTCCGCTGATGGAACTGTCATCGGTGTTGCGGTCAGCGCCTACGATCTTACCGAGCGGAAACTCGCAGAGCAGCAGCTCAGAGAATACTCGGAGAGCCTCAAGCGGAGCAACGAGGACCTGGAGCTCTTTGTCGGGATTGCCACCCATGACCTCCAGGAACCGGTCAGGGGGATCGTCATCTTCTCACAGCTCCTCCTCAACCAGTGCAGGGAAGGCCGGTGGCAGGACCCCGGGAAGTACCTGAAAGTAATAGAACAATCCGGACTCCAGATGAGCAGCCTGGTCAACGATCTTCGCGAGTATTCCCGGGTACGGACGCATGCAAAACAGATGGAGCCGGTTAATACGACGACAATCCTGTCACTTGCGCTGAACAATCTCCATCATGTCATCGAGGAGAACCACGCAACCGTCACCTATGATCCGCTCCCGGTGGTCCTTGCCGACGGGACCCAGGTTGCCCAGGTCTTCCAGAACCTTATCGATAATGCCATCAAGTTTTGCAGGGAGGAGAAAACCCCGGAGGTCCACCTCTCAGCAAGGCCATCTGACGGGATGTGGGAGTTCGCGTTCAGGGACAACGGGATCGGCATTCCCCAGAAATACTTCAGCAAGATATTCATCCTCTTCGAACGACTCCATGACCGGGATGTCTACCCGGGGACCGGCCTTGGGCTTGCCCTCTGTAAGCGGATCATCGAGCGGCATGGCGGGCGGATGTGGGTGGACTCGGAGGTCGGGGTGGGATCGACCTTCTTTTTCACGCTCCCCGCACTGTCATCGTAAGGATCAGGAAAGAGCTGGTTCTAGCCACCTGTTCCCGGCCATCGTATTCATGACCGGACAGGGTGGATCGAACAGGGAAGAGACGTGACCGGCGACTTCTGCGGGGAATTTCACTTCACCGGAAGGTGGGGGTGAACCTCATGCCATGCTGTTGCCAGCCCGGATCACTTCCCTGACGAGGAGATCGAAGTCTTCTTTCCTGCTGCGATGGTTGGTGATGGCGATATGCAGGTACCTTCTCCCCCGGATGGTTACTGATGAGGGAACCGCTATCCCCTCTTCCTGGAGGTGGAGCTCGATCTGCTTGTTCAGATGATCGAGTCTCTCGTCGTTCATACCCGGCTTCTTGTACCGGAAGTTGACGATGTTCAGGGAGACC
This sequence comes from Methanomicrobiales archaeon, assembly GCA_012516785.1. Lineage (GTDB taxonomy): Archaea > Halobacteriota > Methanomicrobia > Methanomicrobiales > Methanospirillaceae > UBA9949. The sequence goes on along the minus strand of JAAYWH010000014.1, from coordinate 19,175 downwards.
GGAAGGGCCAGCTCGAGTTCCGGGGCAGCTTCAACCAGCCGGGCGAGGTAATGCGCCTGTTCAATGTTCTGCTGGATAAGGCGGCCATACTTCTCCGTTCCCTGCTCTTTTATGGTCATCCAGGCCTTGAGGGCGTGGAAGCCGCGGGAGAGCTCGAACCCGTAATCGTCAAGCCAGGGGAGGTCGACACCGGTCAATCCCCTGTCACCCTCACCGTGGGCAAGGTAAGTCGGGGTCAGGGAGAATGCCCTCCGGTGCAATTCAGCGTCCCTGATGAGCACACAGCCGACAGGATACTGCAGGTACATCCACTTGTGCAGGTCAAAGGCGAGCGAATCGGCCCGTTCCATCCCCGCGACGAGGTGCCGGGATTCAGGGGCGATGGCTGCCCAGGCACCAAATGCTCCATCGACATGGAACCAGCACCCCTCTTTCGTGCTGATATCGGCAAGAGCATGCAGGTCGTCAACCGCCCCGGTATTCGTCGTCCCGGCAGCCCCGATGATACAGACCGGGTGGAACCCGTCTGCCCTGTCCTCCTTTATCCTTGCTTCAAGGGCTGCAAGGTCGATCTGCAGGTGATCGTTTACAGGGATCCTTCTCAGCGCATCGTTCCCGAATCCCAGCAGTTCAACCGCCTTCTGCAGGGAGGAATGGGCCTCGTCGGAGCAGTAGAGGGTCATCTTCTTTTTGGCATTCTGCATCCCCTCGTTCCGCAGGTCAAACCCGGCCTTCGTGTTCCGGGCAGCGGCAAGTGCTATCAGGTTCGAGGCAGAGCACCCGCTCGTGAGGAGCCCGCTTGCCGTCATGGGATACCCGAGCATCGCCTTGCACCACCCGATGACCTGGGATTCGACGTAGTTGTTGCTCATGAAGGAGAATGCCCCGCTGACGGCATCCATCGAGGACGCAAGCATCTCGGCATACATCCCCATCACGGTCCCTGAACCAGCGATCCACCCCCAGAACCTCGGGTGACTGTTTCCCAGCTGATATGGCAGGATATAGTCCCGGTATTCCTGGTATATTTCATCCGGATGTTCCGGACCATGAGGGGGCACGCCGTCAAAATGGGCTTTCACCTCTGGGGGGGCGTGCTGCCAGACGGGCCGATCCCGCAGTGTCCCGATATAGTCCAGTGCATCATCGAGCATCCGGTGGCCAAGTGCCCGCATCGCCTTCCAGTCATCCGGGTCAAGGGTCTCTTCAACATCGTGGGTCATGGTACTGCCTCTTTTCTGGTGCGATTAGCTCCCCTGACCCCTATAGGAAAAATCAGGGAATATCTTTTATGATTCGGGGATGATTCAGAGAACCGGACGTTGGGTCTCCTCCAGGTAAAACGAAGAGAGGGTCTGGACTTCTCCCCCGGGATCCCCCCAGAATATCAATCAGCCGAAGATCCTGCAGGAAAGTGCTGAGGGATCCCTTATCCCCCTTTGTAGGCCTTCTTTAACTCCCCGATCTCAAACTTCTTCATCTTCAGGAACGCAGCGGTCACCCGTTCCACCTTCTCCGGGTCCTTATCGGTCATCATCGCTTCGAGAACCGTTGGGACGATCTGCCAGGTCACCCCGAATCTGTCCTTCAGCCATCCACAGATCTCCGCTTCCGGAACGAATGATAACCGGTCCCAGTAATAATCAATCTCTTCCTGCGTATCGCAGTACACCATGAACGAGATCGCCTCGTTCGGCCTGAATGCCGGCCCGCCGTTCAGTACCATGAACTCCTGGCCTTCGATCTCGAACTTGACGGTCATCACCGATCCCGCTTTCTGGCCGGAGACCGCTTCTGAAGCCTTCGGGTAGTAAGCGGTCTCGAGGATGTTCGAATTCTTAAAGACCGAGACATAGAACCCGGCAGCTTTCTCTGCATCTTTTTCGAGCCAGATATGGGGAACAATTTTCTGATTTATCTTTGCCATCCCTTTTCACCCCGTGATCCCGTTCCATTACGCAGAGGATATTCCCGTTCACCTCTCCTGGACAGGGGGTTATTCGAAAGTAGATGCCCAAGACTGATATTCTTTTTCTGCATTGGCAAAATTTGCAGAGAAAACGAATAAAAAAGCCCTCTGCAATTCCCGGACTTCTTTTGGACTATTATCGCCGGACGAATGCCCCTTTCTTCAGCTTCGACACCCCGCATTCCGGGCACCGCCAGGTATCCGGTAAATCCTCGAAGGGGACTCCCTGCGGGATCCCGCCCTTTGGGTCTCCCTTATCCGGATCGTAGAGATAGCCGCATTCGAGGCACTGCCAGCGGGGGAGGGTCATTAAAGGAACCAAGGGAAATTTTTGATAAGATCCGTAGTAAACCTATTCATCCAGACTGCCTTTTTTTCACCCTCCTTTCGGTTATTCAAGACCCCATCGCAAACCGTGACGAAATCGGGATGGAGCAATTCGATCAGATCCTCTTCCATCGAATTAACGACTATAACCTCTTTGCGAATGACCCCCACTCTTTATTCAACGATTTGAACAAGACGATATGAGAATAGATATGGACAATCGAACTTTCACTCCGTGCATACCGATGGTTTAAACCAAATTCCTCTAAATCCCGGAGCAATGGACATGATTACGAAGAATGAACGAGCCCTTCTGTTCATGCTTTTACAGGCAGGGAGCTGAAAACGGCAGCGATCGCTCTGCTTCCGGTGGAGGCGAATCTATCACGATCTCTCCAACAATCCCACGTCAATCGGGTATGGATCTCTCCTTCAGCACTGTAGCAATCCCCCATCAGAAATCTGGTTTGCTGCAGGAAATTTAAAGTAATTAAATAGGCTATTTTTTTATTTCATTGGAAATTCTACGTTTTTACTGGTCAATCTTCCAGCACTTCAGCAATCTGGGGATCACATGCACAAAGAAAAAGAGGAACAGACTACCAAAAACCGATCACTGTGTATCCTTCAATTTTTTAGAGTATTACTTAGTATGTACATGTACATAAGTATAATAATAGGCATTTTTTAATTTGAAGCCATTAAAATCATTTTCAATTCCTACGGAACGTTCCATAGGATTGCTGAAGGACTTCTGAAGGATTAAAGGATTGTCCGGGACGCTATCTTAACCAGAGCCTAAACCATACCTCCCACGTATCCTGATTCCTCGTTTCGAGTTTATGTCCAATCCCTTTTCTGATTCGTCCGGATAGAACCTTTTCAGATTAATCACGGAGAAGATTAGGAGACTGATGTCAGAATGTGCTTGTCTTCAGCATGTCTCTCAAAAAGGAAAGTACGATAGTGATTTTCCTAGCTATAGCCGCACGGGAATCACATAAGCTGCCCCGGCATCCTTATACACGAAATCAGCCTTGTGAGCACCGGTGACCAATCTGTTGCCGAGTGCTGCCAGGGAATACCCAAATTCATCTCCGGGTATTTTACCCGCTCCCGGCTTGCCGTCAGATGCCTGAATCTTGTCGATCTGGACCCATTGACTGTCTATCTGGCGGAAGAGATAAATGGACCCCTTCCCTTCATCATCCTTCCATGCACCAATAGCAAGGATATCACCGGCGAATGCAACGGACTGCCCGAACTCATCTCCTTTCTTGGCATCCCCTGCAGTCAGTATGGTAACGAGTTCCACCGAATTACCATTGAGTGTATAAACATAGACTGCCCCAGCTTTCGTAGCAGTCAAATTATCTCTCCGGGCGCCGACTGCAATCGTGTTCCCTGTCACTGCTATACAGAATCCATATTGTTCATCTGGTTCCCCATCCTCTGGTGTAACTTTGGTGACTTCAATCCAATCATTCCCGGATTTTCGATAGAGATACAGAGCACCAGCACCATCAGGACCAGCATTGCGAGCTCCTATGACCAGAGTCTCTCCTTTGAGTGCAATAGATTGGCCGAAATAGTCACCATCAACTGAATCACTCGCCACGAGAGTCGCTGTATTGATCCATCCATCGCTCGTGTTCTTAAATGCGTATGCAGCCCCCTTTTCAGCATCATTCTTTCGGGCAGTCACGACCAGGAGGTCGCCCTGTATGGCGAGAGCACGGCCAAAATTATCTCCCCCTACCGGATCAGGAGATATGATCTTCTCGCCGTTATATTGCCACGAATCCTCATAGTTCCGGAACACGTAGACTGCCCCAGCACTTATATCACCGACCGGAGCAAAGCGGGCTCCCACGAAAATCGTGTTCCCTTGGATTGCTACCGTTCTCCCAAACTCCGGACATTTTCCAAAAGCGTTATCGGGATCTTCCGCCTCAAGACAGGCGCACGGTACCTCTTCAGGGAAAACCAGTTTCTCATCAAGGACATAGGATGAACCCATGCGCTGGTATACATACACAGATCCTATAGCCCCATCCCCACCCATCCCTACTGCGACGAGATTGCCGTCAATTGCCACTGACCGGCCGTACTCGGTCTCATTGGAGGATGTGTCGGGATCCAGCCGCACCTCCTGTGGCAGCCCTCGCCCCACTCCAGCGGCGGTCACACATCCAACGCCGATTGTCAAAACGACAATAAGAATTACCATTACGAACCTGAAATGTCTGAAATCCATGGTCTCAATCCTCCTACAGGATTAAAGGGGATCTCTCAAACTGCTATAAAATATCTTTGTTTCACCCTTGAGTTATCCACATTCAATTAATCTCCCCATGGATACTCCCACATCACTCGGAGTGATAGATACCGTTCAGGTCGACCATGGAGTGGATTACAAGATTTTCGTCAGCGAGTGCGATCTTGTTGATCCGCGTTCCACTATAAACCCCAAAGAATACAGAGCCATTCGTCGTCCCTCCTGCAGGGACAACAATCGGAAAACGGAGATAATCCCGGGCCATCTCTGGTGTCATCTTGTCTCCTCCATGCTCCAGGGTTATCGGTTTTTCAGTCAGCAACCACAAATGCTCCGACCGGATAACGGCTCTTTCATGATTATGGTTTGTGATACTGACGTTGATGATTGCTACCCCATGTCCTGGAGATGCCCGCCAACCGGGGATGGTAGGTTTCCGGACTGCAGATGGAACCTCAAGCGCGAGATATTTTGGGTATTCGTTGTCAGATAACGCCCGGTTTGCGTTAGAGAGATCAGGGAGATATGCTCCCCCGGCAATGGTCCAGTCCGGGTACCGTACATAGAGGGACATCGAATCGACCCCGGGATTCAGGAAGAAGTATACCTCACCCCGTATTTCCTCTCCGGGATCTGCAGTCCGGTTGACCAGAGGACGGGTGATATTCACTGAAGAGTACTCAAATTGCGGATACTCCGGAAAGAGATGTTCAGAATCCGATTGGAACGAGACAAGAGACCTGTTCTCAAAGAAAAAGGATTCATCCAGGCCCGTGTTTTTAACGGACAGATCCAGCACTACCACTGAGAAGGTATCACCCGATCGTTTTGGGACCGTTTTCACCGTGACGTTGTTCACGGTTATGGAAACAGTAGCAAAGGCGGAGGAATACTTCTGGATGACCGGAGGGCTGACTGAATCATTCGTTGCGGCAAGGGGGTTGTCAGGTACATTTGTTCCTGGAGGAGAAAGTGTTCCTGATGGAGAAATTCGCCCGGAGGGAGATGAGAGGCACCCCGCCAGGACAACGAGGAGGATAAGTGATGAGAGCAGGAGAGTTGTCTTTGAGAGGGACCAATCGTGAGAACATCTGATCGGTTGCATAAATTCTTACCCTCGTTAGAAGAACTTCCGTGCGGTCCAGTCCCCATCGATCCAGACTTTCCCAAGAGTATAAATCTCCTCGGCCAGGAGGGAAGGCTCCACGCAGTTTCTCCCCGTCAGGATGAATACCACAAAATTGGGATTATTCGAGTCATTCCAGACCCTGATAAAAATATTTTGATCATCGAGATTGCTGGCAGCCTGATCGACGATCCCGAGTGACCTGAGCCCCTTGATAGTCGGCTTGATAAAGAAACCGACATTAAATTCACCATCAGGCAGTTGTCCCTTCTCTTCATCAGGGATCGGGTGTCCACCGCAGGAGGTCATGGTGCAGATATCAGGGAGGGCATTGATCCGTAAAACGAGCTCCCTCACCCGTTCGTCAATGGAAAAAATATCCTGATACCGGGAGATCTGGGCTTTACTCTCGTAGGAGAGGGATTTGCACACCGGCTCTTTCTCCCGGAATTTTCTCCTATAATCTGATGTCTCCTGACCAGCCACGCTCATTCCCTGGTCTTACTACGACTGAAGTTTATAAAATGATTCCGGATTGAAAACAAACGGTCGGCTGACAGGTGAGAGGGGGGGCAGGCGAGGGGCGATCGGTCTGATGACTGCAGTTCCCGAACCACCGTATCCGAGCCCGGTTCAGAACTGGGAAGATTCGGCCTTTCATTCGTCCTGGAATGCCCCTTTGTGCAGCCAGACATGGTCGAGATCCGCTCCCGTTCTCCCCTCTGTTCTCCGTTCCCTGATCACCCGGGCCGGCACACCTGCAACCACTGAATTCTCGGGGACATCGGTGGTGACCACCGCTCCACCTGCCACGATGGCCTGGCGGCCGATCGTGACCCCGGGCAGGATCATCGCCCCGGAAAAGATCTTTGCATACTCCTTGATCGTCACCGGCGAATAGGTCCGGACGGAGTGAATGGACTCGGAATGGGCATGGGTAAAGATCCTCACGAATTCCCCGATCCCGACCGCGTCGCCAATGGTAACCCCACCTTTGGTATCGATGAACGATCCCCGGTTAAAAAAAACATCATTACCGACGGACAGGAGCTGCCCGAAGTTGAACCTTATATCCCCCTCAGCGATGAAGTTGTTCCCGCAGCGGGCGAACAACCGCTCTGCTAGCATTCTCCTGAAGGGAAATGCTACCGGCATAGAGAGGGAGAGGAGGGAGCGATCAAAAGCATCCCACAGAAAATGCAGGTATCTCTGACCAGGGCTGAACGGATGTTCCGTCGCTTTTGGCAGGTAATCACTGTAGATGCGGAGACCTTCAAGAAGCGATTCCGAAACACGCGGGCACCCCAGCAGGGACAGGATCCGTTCCGTTCCAGGAAGGTCGGGTCCCTGGTCAAGGATCGATCGAATTTCCCGGAGGAGATCCCCGGCAGCAGTATCCTGGTTCGTTTTGTTCATCGATACACATCCCCCTTCTGAAGAATCCTCTTTGAGCTGGGGTCAGGCATCATGCCATCCCCCCTATCAGGCTGTTCTGGCAGAGAACTTGCTCCCTAATCCCCCTACAAATCCCCTTTCTGTATCCGATCATATGCGATCTGCTTCCTTACCTTTTTTTTTCGTTCGTAGACCCCCTCACAGGAGACACCCCATTCCTTGCAGAGTGAACGGATCTCCTCTGCAAACTCACCCGGATCTACTCCCTCCTTCCCGAGGATGTGGAACATGACGAGCTTCGGGTTGTCGGTGCAGTTCAGGACCTTCACGGCGAGATTCTCGTTGTCGACATTCCGGGCGGCAAGGTCGATGATCCCGAGGGAGAAAAAGCCGCTCTCTGTCGGCTCGAGGATGAACTGGACATAGAAATATCCCTCAGGCACCGGGTTCTCCCGGTCCCGGAGGTCTGAATGCCCACCACAGGAACTACAGGTATAGACATCAGGGAGATTGTTCAACACCCTGACCAGCCCTGCTACCCGTGTATCGGTCTCGATCGGAAGCGAGAGCGTGGCAAAGATCAGCTCCTCCCGTGATCGGTCCCCGGTGGTCCTGACATACTCCTGTTTTCGTTTACGGGATGACATGGACCTGACCGGGCCTGGTATGACAACCGATGGGGCAGCCTCTGTTCATTCCTGCATCTCTGCGAGGGGGGCACCAAGGAGTCCTTTGGCAAAGATTCGGGCATTCTCAAGGTCCTGATCATCCGGCCGCCCCTTGTTCACCCGGATAAATTTGAGGAAGGTTGCCTCACCCGGGCAATGGAACTCGTTGATGATCGTACATCCCTTCGTGATCACTTTCCTCCTGAGGGGAGTATGGAACTCCTCCTTGTACCCTCCCGACGTCGAGAAGAGGAAGACCGGTTTCTCCATGGGGGGCATCTCATCGGCCAGGGCAAGAATGGACGTGTGGTGTTTGCCCCCGTAGATACCGGATCCGAATCCGATCAGGTCATACCCGGCAAGATCGCCGGGATCGACCTCGTCGGCCTTCGACAGGGTTGCGCCGGTGACTTCCGCCATCGCCCTGGCTATCTTCTCGGTATTCATATGATGGTAGGACATGTAAACGATCAGGATCTTCATGAAGGGAACATTTTGGGGAAAGGGGAATATAAACCTGATGAGAAATCCGGCGATCCCTGCGAATGCTCCTTCCTCAGTGAGCCGGAATCCTTCAACTCTTTTTCACTTTCGTGAGGACCAGAACATTCTTTCCTTCCTCATAGCGGTGGGAGACCTCGTCCATGACCCTCCGGATCAGGAATACCCCCAGCCCCCCTAGCTCCCGGTCATCGATACCCTCCCCGATATCGGGATCAGCGACCGAGAGCGGATCGAAGCGGGGTGCTGTGTCGGTGATGCACACCTCCGCCCGATCGCTCCTGATCCGGGAGGAGATGAGGATCGTCTCTCCGGGTCTTCCGTAACCGTGGACGATCACGTTCGTGATCGCTTCTTCGACAGCAAGCTGGGTATCGAGGATCTCCTCTGAGGAGAACCCGTGCAACTGCATCGCTTCTTCAAGCCGGTCGGTGACGGCACGGACCATCGCAACCTCCGATTCGATCGCCAGGTCAAACCGTGTCTCCATGATCACCGGCTCCTTATCATCATGCTCGTGATATCATCAAATCGGGGAGTGTCCTCATAAAAGATCCTGACCGTTTCGGGCATCGCCTGGATACCCTCCTCTGCGGGCAGGGTATGCGAGGTGAGGGGGACCTCTTTTGGCCAGGAGATCTGCAGGAGAACCAGCAGCGATGGTCGGATCGGGGACTCCATGATCAGGCACTCGTACAATTGAGTAGCACGCGGATTGCTCATAAAGGGTCAGGTTCTCTAGATCCCATGACGAGGGCAAAACAGGAAGGATAGGGTTATCTCCCGAAAATACCGACATACCCCCAAGGGAATAACGGTGGACATCAGAACTGTACACAGGGAAGGCGGGACGGTCCTCTCCGTCAATGGGAGGATCGATACCACTGCGGCACCGGAACTCGACCACGCGATCCTGCAGGAGATCGACCAGGGGAACCGGAAGATCCTGCTCGACTTTTCCGGCGTCCCGTATATCAGCAGCGGAGGGCTTCGGGTAATCCTGGCGACCGCAAAGAAGCTGAAGAACCCGGGGGACAAGTTCGGCCTCTGCAGCCTCTCCCCGGAAGTATTCAAGATCATGAAACTCGCCGGGTTCACCTCCATCTTCTCCATCTACCCTGACGAGGGAGAGGCGCTTGCCCGCTGGTGACGGTCCTCTGGTATCCCTCACGTGGCAGCCAGTACCCGGTGCCCCGGGTGCCCTGATTTATCCCCTCATCCGGAAGATCGACGTCATCTCATCCAACTCGTACGTCATCACCACCCCTGAGGTGATCCTCATCGTTGATCCCGGAGGGGTACCTGAACAGGGGGAACAACTCTCCCGACTCATTGAGGCCTGCCGGGAGGAGTTTGATCGCCCCGTCTTCGCGTTCCTGACACACTCCCATGTCGATCACTTCATCGGGATACAGTCAAACGCAGCCTTTTCCGTTCAGAAAGCCGTCGTCTTCGCGGTACATCACGCTGGTGCACTCGCGCTCGAATGCGGCGATCGGACGGTCACGCAGGCCGATATCCTTCAACAGCCCCTCTCCCCCATGAAGGTAGGCCTTCGCCTCTTTGCTCCTGAACGGGAGGACCATGCCGGTCTTCCCGCATCGCTCTGTTTTCCAAACGGCGCCGAGATCACCATTGTGCAGGATCCTGCCAAGGCTGACTCTCCCCGACTCCCGCATGAACAGATACGGTTTGGGAACGGACCCGCTCTCGATCTCTACCATACCCCGGGCCATAGCCCTGACAGCATCTGTCTTCGGATCGGGAATCTCCTTTTTGTTGGCGACCTCCTCTTTGCCGCCAATCCGGGTGTTGCCGGCCTGACCGGGTGGTCCCAGGAATCACTCGTGCGATCGCTTTCCGGGGCCGAACGGCTGGTCGCAGAAAGAGGGGTTACTCAGGTCTGCCCGGGGCACGGGAACGTCATCTCTGCCGGAGATGCCGCACGGATGTTCTCCCGTGTCAGGGCTGATGCACAATCCCTCTCCCATATCGCGGAGCTGAACCGCGATCGGGCAGTGGCGACCGCGGAGTATGCTACTGATTGCATGGAGCAGGTAAACGAGCTCTTCACGATCATGGCCGGACGCCTGGCCTATGTCACGTATATCCTTGATGAACTGGGTGAGGCTGGTATGGCTGAAGAGACAGCTGCCCTCATCTCGTCTGATGCGATCGATGAACTGCTGGAGGCGTTCCGGGACTTTGCCGGGGAGTACCAGAAGATCTCCCCGAGCCCGGTACCCCTGATGCTGAAAGCTGCCCAGGTGATGGGGAAGCTCGAGCGGACCTTCCAGCGGAACGAACTTGCCGGCATCATCGACCCGACCCTCGTCCGGAGGGCTGCACGACTGCTTGCCGATTATATCACCATGCTCCGCGGCTTCACGCTGCCAGGTGAGCGGCAGGTACTTGATCTCGTCCCGGTCATCGAGGCCATCGTCACCGGTCTCTCGCTGCCGCTCCTCTCCGATGAAGAGATCCTCTCCGGTCCTGACGACGAGGGGGCATTCTCCCGCATCCTGCTTTCCCGGATCGGATCACGGCCCCTGCTCGATGAGGTGGAATGCGAGGTTGTCACAAAAGATACCCCTCTCCTCGCGTGGATCGACCGTGACCATTTCACTGACCTGCTCACGTATATCCTCGAAGACCTTGTCGGGACAGGGGCTGGCAGGATCGGGATCCGAATACGGAAGGGAGAAGAGGGGGCAACCATCACCATAACCGGAATCCTCGCCGTCACAGGAGCCCGGAAGCCCCTGACCTGGAGATTTCTCCGGGGACTTGCAGAACGCGCCGGCGGAAGTCTTGTTGTCAGGCAACAGGACGGGCTCCAGTCGTTTGAGTTCACCGCCCGGGCAGCATGAGCACGGAAGCTTTCTGCTCCCCGATAACCAGGCTCATTCCGGAATTATGAATTCCGGAATTATGAGACCGCTCAAACAGAGGAATCGAAAAAAAACACAGGAGGGTGGCAACAATAAACGAGAAGAAAACAGGACGGGAGGAAGACAAAACCGCGGATAATAAGATCAAGCAGACGAGAATGAGAGTAAGATCAAGCAGACGAGAATGAGAGCAGTTGGGCCTCATTCCGAAGAGGGATGAGGGCCCGGAAAACTGTGCAATACATGATCTCATCGGGATGCTTAAAAGGTTATCGTTCAGATTCAGATCCACAACGTGGTCAAATCCCGATGCCTTTCCAGGATCCATGATGGTATCTATTTTTTTTCCGGATCGGTTTCACCCCCCTCCAGAAGAGAATCCCAGGATTCCTGCAGGGGGAGCAGCGGTATGCTCACCGAAATTAATTCGAATTTTATATATCACCAGCAGATGACACCTGAGAAAGGCGGTTCGTTTTGGAAGTAGGCCCCTCGCCGACCATTCTGATGGAGGTATATGTCGATCGCATCTTCTGCAACGGATGCGGTACCTGCATCGATCTCTGTTCCATGGGAGTCTTCCAGATGGTAAACCATAAGGCAGAACCGCTTCGCCCCCATTTGTGTGTGGCCTGTTTCAAGTGCAGGGAGTTCTGCCCTACCCAGGCCATCACCCCCCGGTGGATCATGAGGGTCTCGTAAACTCCGGGATTTGTGGGGATTCATACTCGGGAGAGAAACCCTTCCAAGAGATCGCGAGAGCGACCCCCAACGGTCTTTTACCTGGTCCTTCCCCTCTTGTTCCAGTTTCTCCCCCTTCTGATCCAAAGCCCCTTCACGGGATCAGGAGGGTTGCGTGACAGCCGGCGGAATTCGGACTGATTCCTCACAGGAAATCCTGGAACCCCGTGCTCCCCTTTCATCAATCAGAACTTTTTTCGTCCCATCCTCACAATGAGTCCTGTAGCGAACAAAGGTGAATGCAATGACCGATGCAACAGACCTGGAGAGGGGGAACAGGCGATGAAGTGGCGAACCGACAAGACCAGTACTCGTGTCGAGGACCGGAGAGGTACTTCCAGTCGCATCCCGGGGGGAGCAGCGGGAGGGATCGGCGGGATTGGACTGATCATCATCCTCGTCGCTGCAGTCTTCCTCGGGGTCGATCCGGGCCAGTTCATCCAGGGGAACGACGTCTCAACCGAATCGTACGGGCAGCAACCCGAATATACCCAGGCCGATCAGGAGGTCTTCAACTCATCAGCACGGGTATTCACCGACACGGAACAGACCTGGTCCATCATCTTTGAAGACCAGTTAGGGAGAACGTATAGCCCGCCAAACCTGGTGGTGTTCGAGGACTACGTGAGCACCGGGTGCGGCCAGGCGACCTCTCAGACCGGGCCGTTCTACTGCTCTGCCGACCAGCGTGTGTACATTGATCTCGACTTTTTCAAGGAACTCGAGCGGCAGTTCAAGGCGCCCGGTGACTTTGCCCAGGCATACGTCATCTCCCACGAGGTAGGCCACCATGTGCAGAACCTCCTCGGTACCCTGCAGTATGTGAACCGGCAGCAGGCCCGGTTGAACGAGGCCGATGCCAATGCACTCTCGGTAGCACTTGAACTCCAGGCCGATTGCTATGCCGGGGTCTGGGCATACCAGGCCCAGTACGGTGACCTGATCCTTGAACGGGGTGACCTGGAAGAAGCCCTGAACGCAGCAAGTGCCATCGGGGATGACCGGATCCAGATGCAGTCCATGGGATACGTCGTGCCCGACACGTTCACCCATGGGAGTTCAGCCCAGAGGGTTGAAGCGTTCAGGAAGGGAATGGATGCAGGAATGGTCACTGACTGCAACTGCCCCGAGCTACCAACAGTCGGATAAGATCGGGTCATCTCTTTTTTTTATTTGAGGTAAGAAGGCTTTCAGACCTAAACGCCCTTATCCATCACCTGCATCCTGCGGGCGTGTCTCCTTCCCATACTCATGAAGGGATATATCACCAGGTATACCGAGAGAGCAAGGATCGGGACGATGACAAACCAGAGGCAACGGGGGTTACTGACAGGGTCAGGAGGATGATTACGATGATTGCGGAGCTGACAGGGTACATTGGATCACTAGTGACAGGTGAGGATTAATGGGAGTTCAAGCCTGAAAAACCGCAGGGAGATGGTGCCCTGACGGGGCTCTCACCAGTAGGTCCCTTCTCCGACAACGAGGACGGAATCAGTCTCGATCCACCCGGTCCGGTCCCCGGCCTCCACCAGCACCTGGTCCCGGTAAGAGTTGAAGGTCCAGCCGCCCCGCCAGATCGAGTTGGTGCCCGAGACCCGGGCAACGATCGAGACCGGGACAGGGTTATCGGCCGTGTAGGAGAGATACAGGCGGACCGGATGGGTATACTCCATTCCTTCGTAAGGCGGCGTGGTTTTCAGACGTGGGGTATACTCCCCGCCCTGGCTGAAGAGCGGCTCGCGGCCGATCGGATCACGGGTATCGACCGGAACCTCTGTTTCCATGGTCGCTCCAATCTCAACCGGGAGCAGAACAGGGGTCTCTTCCGAGTATCCGGTAGCCGTGGGAGGCGGGATCCCGCTGGGCTGTGCACCGGGCTCAACCGGGATCGGGAAGGCATGGTACTCAGGAACCATCCTGGCTGCCCTGATCTGGAGGAAGGGCGTACCGTTCACGATCGCGATGGAGATCTGCCAGTCTTCCGGGACCCCGTACCCGGTCCCGTTTGCAATCATATCACCGAGGGAAGTGGTGCCATTCAGCTCCGGCACCGGGAGGAGGAGCGTCACGTTCTCAATCCCGGACGAGAGGGAGAGCGTGAGAGAGTAAGCATAATCATGCCGTTCGCTCTCCTCCGCTATCCGGTCGAACTGGAAGATGACCCAGCCAATACCCGCAGCGGTGATGATGAGAATGATGAGACCGGCAATCACCAATGTCCGCCGTTTTCCCAGCCCAGGATCAGATGTGATCAAGCAATCCTCCTGTTCAGCCTGCCCCATCTCCTCCCGAGGGTTCGTTGCGTGCTGCGCTCCTCCGGATCTTCTCTCTTACCCGCTCCCAGGTGGGGGTGACAAGAAAACTCTCCTCCATGTAGTCGATCATCCGGGCGAATTTCCTCATGGGGATGGCCATCGAGAGGACCTCCGGCATCACGCAGGGGCGTGCCGATGGATCGAACATGCCAAGGACAGCCCTCTGGTGCTCTTTCTGCTGCTCGAGCCAGGGATAGTAGACGATCGATGAGCACCCTGATCCGAAGGGACAGATCACACCGCCCTCCGGATCACCCTGGTCGAAACCGGCCAGGGTGAATAACCCGGAGATGACCTCCGGCCGGGCAAAGAAGATGACCACGTCCGGGATATCCTCCCCCGTCAGCTGGTCCCAGCGCTTGAAGGTGTAGCACCTCCCTTCAGAGGGGATATGAACCAGGTTTTGGTCAAATTCATCCACGATCTCCGGGGTCCGCTTGTACCGCTCCCCTTCCACCACGCCCGGCTTTCCGCAGGAGAGGAAATACCGGAAGAACGGGGGACGCTCTGTGGCATAACCGAGATACCGTCTCGCTCCGCCGCAGGACAGGGACTCATGGTCGATAACAACCGGGTGCCCCTTCCGGACCCGGGCAAGGTCGCAGACCATGCACCTCCACCGTTTTGGCGCTGGGAGCCTCGGTACACCCTCCCCGGCCGGCCCGATCCAGAACGCTATCGGCAGGTCCGCCCCTTCAAAATACTGGTTCCACAGCCGGGTAAACCGGTCACGCATGCCGATATCCATGGAGTCCTATCAGGGGGCAGCTGGATAAAACGGTTGCGATCGCCCGGGCGGATCTGGGCAGGGTTGACCGATGCTATTTAGCCCATGACAGAACAATACCCTCCATGCACCGGATTATCGACTGGAACGAGCTCTGGAAGGCAATCCACGTGGCCTCCCCTGAACGGACCAAAAAGGCCGGCGACCCTGCTGCCACCTGGGACAAGCGTGCTGCCGCCTACCATCGGATCAGCCACGAGGAGACGGAGGCAACAAAGCGGGATCTCGGGTTTATCGATCTCCGCCCGGGCGATACGGTCCTTGACATGGGGGCTGGAACGGGGAGGCTGGCTGTCCCCCTTGCCGGGCGTGCAGCACAGGTGACTGCCCTGGACCCTTCAGGAGGCATGCTTGGCATCCTCCGGAAGCGGATGGAGGAGGCAGGGCATCACAACTACTCGTGTGTCCAGATGAAATGGGAGGAGGTCGTCATCGGCCGGGATATCGGACCCCACGACATAGTCATCGCCGCATTCTCGCTCGGGTTCTATGATCTCGCGGCAGCCCTCGCCAAGCTCGACCAGGCAGCGAAACGGTCGGTCTATCTCTTCTGGCATGCTGGCGAGTGGAGGGGGCCCGAGGAGATGGGGCTCTACCGTGCTGTGTTCGGCGATGAGGGGGCAATGCAGCGGGGATACCAGGATTATAGCTTCCCCATAAACATCCTCCATGATGCCGGTATCTATGCGAACGTGCGGATCTATCCCGCACTCTGGGAAACCTCCTATGAATCGGTAGATGAGGCTGTCAGGAACTGGGTGACAATGCATCACCCGGACCTCCAGGATCAGACCCCCGTCACCGAATTCTTCACGAGGGTGCTCAGGAAAGGGGCGACTGGAAGGCTGGAGTACTCAGCGGTAAGGCGAACCGCTGTGATCTGGTGGGAGAAGGAAGCGGACTGATAAGGCCTGACCGGGATTCCCTCTGCCGGAGTTCTCTTAAGATATCCCGGGAGATGGTTCATCGTTCCGGCAGGGAGATGGCCGGGAGACCCTGCACCTTTTTTTGCCTCATCAGCCACAATCAGATCCAGATGAATGTCACGTTTCTCGGGACCAACGGCTGGTACGACACCCTTACGGGGAACACCTGCTCGGTGCTGGTCCAGTCCGATGACTGGAACATCATTTTTGATGCCGGCAACGGGATCGCCAAGGCCGACCGGTATATCGACCAGGGGAAGCCCACCATCCTCTTCCTCAGCCATTGTCACCTTGACCATCTGGCAGGTCTTCACACCCTGACAAAATTCCGGTTCAGGTACCCGCTCCAGATCTACGGCCAGCCTGGGACAGAAGCCCTGCTCCGGTCCATTGTGAGGGAGCCCTTCATGGTCCCCTTCGAGGATCTTCCCTACCTGGTCGGGTTCACGGAACTGCAAGAGGGGAGTCATCGCGTCCCCTTCCCGGTCGAATGCCGGCCGCTGGTCCACCCGGTGCCCTGTTATGGTTATGCCATCACCCTGGAGGGCAGGAAGATCGCATTCTGCACCGATACCGGCTTCTGCGAAAATGCCGTCATACTCTCAAAGGATGCTGACCTTGCCATCACCGAATGCGGACTGCGTCCGGGCGAAGAGAGCCCGGACTGGCCCCACCTGAACCCTGAACAAGCGATCAGGATCGCGAGGGAGGCTGGTGCAACACGACTAGCCCTGATTCACTTTGCTGCCCATACATACACGAGCCTCAAGGACCGTTCGGCCATTGAGAAGAGGTACAGAAAAGAGTTTCCCGGGCTGATCGCCACGAGGGATGGACTCACGGTCCTGGTCTGAGTGAGTGCACCAAAGGGCTCATTTGAAAAGAGCCAAGAGAGAGATAGTAGGATTTTTCGTTGTGAAGGGGAGCGAAATGGGTGAAAAAAGAGACCGTATTACCTCCCACATGCAAAGTCGATGCCCTTGTTGATACAGTCGATCCCTTCTCTCTCTTTTCCCATCTTCTTCAAGGTCAGGCCTTTGTTGAACCAGGCCTCGGAGAGCTGCGGGTCGATCTTGAGCGCCATGTCGTAGCATGAGATCGCATCCTCGCACTTGCCGAGGTAATCAAGGAAATTCGCCTTCTCGTTCCAGGCCATGGCATACTGAGGGTGAGCCTCGATAGCCCTGTCGAAATACTCGAGTATCTTTTCAGGTTTTTCCTTGTCCTGCGAATGAATTGCCCGCTGGTAGTAATATTCTGCCTCGTGCAGGATGGTGCCAAACTTTGTCATTCTTCTTCCTCCATGTACGTGTTACCCGATTGCCAGTTCGATTCCCCGGTTGATGCAGGAGATTGCGTCCTCTTCTCTTCCAACCTTTTTCAGGGTGAGCCCCTTGTTGAACCATATCTCGGCATCCCCGGGTTCGAGTTTCAGGGCCGTGTCATAGCAGGAGAGTGCCTCATCGAGCTTTCCCATCAGATCAAGGTAGTTCCCCTTCTCGTTCCAGGCCATTGCGTATCCGGGATCCTTGCTGAGTGCCTTGTTGAAGTACTCAAGCACCTGTGTGGGGTTGTTCCTCATCTCTGCATCCATTGCCCGCCGGAAGAAATACTCGGCTTCCTGCGAGATGCTTATGATTGCTTTCTCCATGGTTGTTCCTTCCTCCTCTGTGATTCCGCCAGGGCATCTGTCTTGTGTGGTCCCCGACAAACAACAATAATTCTTATGCTTAAATATTAGTTTGCAGTATATTATTGTTCGAATAATGTGCATTGCACTACTGCATTAGATTCGCGGTACAACAGTGCATGGCATTACTGAGCGACGGTAACGACCGCTCCCGGGTCCCTCGTGAAAAGGGGTGTTTGGGGGAATATTCGGAAGGTATTATAATTGGAACCACTGCGGGAATGAGGATCTCATCCCATGAACACAGCGTTTCAATTCCATCAACTTCTCCATTGAAAAAAGTCGGCCAGGAACTGGCAAAAGTATCTGGAAGTGTAGTGCCGAAGCTCACGTGCCGCAGGGAACAAAACCACAGAATCCATGGGGGTCTGGTGTTAGGTCTCCCTTCTTCCCGGTCATAGTGGGTACATCAGGAAATTCAGGGGATTTCTCCCCTGACACCAAGGGACAGGGCAGAAAAAAGGGCAGGCCTGGTTATCATTCCGGCCTTCTGCCCTATCCGAATTGGAAGCATCAGAAAATTCAGGGATTCCTCCCCCGAATCCAGGGACAGGAGAGAGAAAACGGGCAGGTCTGCTATTCATTCCGGTCTTCATCTCAATCGGAATTGGATGCATCAGGGAATTCAGGGGATTTATCTCCTGACACCAGGGGATACAAGCGGATGGATGATCAGTACTCAACATCCGAGTCATCGACCCGGAGGCCTTCATCCCGGTCATAAGGGAGCGTTGCCCATAAAAGTCCGTCATGCAGGCGATATCCAGCCTTCAGCACCACCTTTACGGGGGCAGGTATGATGAACCTCACCGGGGACAGTCCCTGACGGTATTCGTTCTCAACAACGACGAGCAGGGAATGTCCCCCATCCCTGGTATAACAGTAAAAGGGCAGGAGATCCACCGGGAGCGGTGTTGGATAGGTCCGACCCGGGAGCACCCAGGGTTCCAGGCCCACCTCACGGATAATATCATCACGATTCATGATTGGACTACCAGATCAACGGTCAGACCCCAACCCTCATAATCCTGAAGATCTTCCCCTCCCTGCCTTGAGCATTCTGTTGTGGCAGGGGGGAATGAGTACCATGGGAATGAAAGGAGAGTGCGATGGGTCTTGGACGACCAGGAGAAAATGTCCCTCCAATTGCCGCTAGCCACCCAGGATGACCGTGATTGCGCTGATCAGGATCCCGATACAGGAGGATGCAAATCCCATCATGATCTTTGAGAGAAAGGTTCGTTCAAGGGCTCTTGTATAACCAACCACAAAGAGGAGGAGTATCCCGCAAAGGTTCGATACGTTCAGGGCCTGCCCCACATTATCGATCAGGAAGAACGGGGTGACGACGATCAGGCCTGCACCTGCAGAGAGGAGGAAGGTGCCCATGACAATGGTGAGTGCTCCACGGGCAGAGAACTTTTCCCGCTCCTGCACGGTAGAGAGGAACTGCACCAGTTTTTCGTATAAGGGGAGCCGGTTCTCCTTCGGAATATTACGGAGGATCGTATCATCCAGCTGCTCTCCGACAAGGGTGAGTGCCGGTTCCTTCCCCTCT
>JAAYWH010000098.1 GCA_012516785.1 Methanomicrobiales archaeon | reverse complement strand
CAGCAGAAACTGCGGAAGTCACGTTGGAGAGAGGTGTACTCTGAAGTGGTCTGGATACATCTGATGGTGCAAGGAAAAGATCAGTAATCAATGAAAGGCTGGCTTCCGTTTGAGAAAGATGGTGGGTCAAGCGAGAGCTCTCTCTACATTTCCAGATGATTGATGCAATGCAAGACAATTTGAAAATCTTGATGAGGTAGTAAAATGCGTATGAAAAAAAGTAAAATAATTGGACTTGGAGTTATGCTAACTCTAGTCTTATTTATCATTAGTATCCCTGTGGCGGCGAGTCTGGACCCGGATAGCGTCGAGTTAACCCTTATGCCAGGGGATTCTGCTACTGAAGAGAAAGACGTATGCATACCCGAAGTACCTGCAAAAGCAGATGTTTTATTCTCTTTTGATCTGACCGGGAGTATGGGGGATATATTAGGGACGGCAAAATCAAACGGAATTGATATCATCACCGGTCTTGATGGCACCGAGGTCGATATTCAATACGGGGTCTCCTCCCATATGGATTATCCAGATTATTATTCAAGTTGTGGATACTCAACGACCTATGGTGATGCTTCGTCTGGTGATTATGCCTATTCCCTTGACCAGCCTATAACGGCTGTGGTTTTGGATGTAACTAACGCAATAAATGGACTGACACTGGGATATGGCGCAGATGGTCCTGAAGATTACACCCGAGTGTTCTATGAGAGCTATGCCGATCCCGCAACAGGATGGAGGGCCGGTGCAAAAAGAGTAATGGTCCATTTCGGCGACAATGTCCCTCATGACTGTAACCTTAATGCGGGGATCTATCCAGATGATTCAATATGGACCACAGGGGTTGATCCGGGAAGAGATGGAATAGCCGGAACTGCTGATGATCTCGTTCTTCTGACAGTTCTCAATGACATGGCAGCTAACAACGTGATGCTCATCGAATGTCATACCAGCAACTGGGATGAGGACTATTGGACATACTGGGTTGGGATTACAGATGGGGATTTGAAATTCACGGGTTCTGCATCACTTGTTGCGGATGTTATTGCTGCAGTAGTGGAGGGATTGACAACACCCGAAGTTACGAATGTACATTTCGAAGCTGAATCCCCGTATGGAGACTGGATAGATTCAGACTGGTCCTATTCAGGGGAAACTGATTATTGCGAAGATGACATCCCTCTCACTATCACCGTTCCCGAGGGGACTACATGCGGTGATTACACGTTCACAGTGAGTGCTGTTGATGAAGCAGGGGTTAGTTACGGGGACCAGGAAGTGACAATCCATGTGCCATGCGTTATTCCTGTGAGTGTCGACATCAAGCCCGGCTCCTGCCCGAACGCATTCAACCGTGGGGAGAAGGGAGTCCTTCCGGTTGCGATTCTTGGATCCGACATGGTCGATGTGAGTGAGATCGATCCAGAAACCGTGCTCCTTGAAGGGGTTGCACCGATCCGCTGGTCGATTGGAGATACCGGTGCACCTGTTCCCTGTGATGGTGAGTGCGAGCCATGCGAATGCTGGCAGGGATACCCGGATGGTTTCCCTGATCTGAACCTCAAGTTCGCGAGCCCTGCTATTGCAGCGACCAGTGCAGTAACTGGGGCGACAGTGAAAGGAGACCCTGTACCACTTGCCATTACCGGCGAACTCCTTGATGGAACGCCGATAACGGGAGGAGACTGTCTCTGGATTGTGAAATAAAGATATCCTTGTGGCTTGTCGCCCTCAGCCACAAGCACTTTTTTAAATCAATTCGAAACGGGGAGAAGCCTTTCCAAAGTCAGAGAACTGGCTCCTGTTTTATGGATTGCCCTCTGATTAAAAAAATTAGTTCGAATCAAATAAAAATAAATACGAAAACTCAAAAATAATAGAGAGCGGTGCAGATTGATCTGAGTGATTAATCGCAATCGTGATATCTCATCAACGAGGTTTTTTTCCACACCTCATCATCACCTGTAAAGGAGGTTCTGACCGAACCTCACCCACTCCTTAGTCCCGGTGCCTTTGCAGAACCGTTTTGAATCATGCTATCCGTTCCTGATATCCGATACCTGAAAACCGCCACCATATGATCCATTGCTATGTTCTGTCTCATACCCTTGTCCCGGACCAGACCCTGTCCTTTATAAGATACCTTAATAAAGGAATGGCATTCAGGCTATTTCTTGCGAACGTATATGCGGGTTGCCGATTACCTTGGGAAGTTCTGGACGGGGGCGGAAGTGATGTACGGGGTCATCATCGCGATGACCTTTACAAGCATGCTCAGGGGGGTTCCCTTCATCCTTCAGGGGATCCTCACGAAAATCGTCCTTGCCGCGTTGTTCTGCTGCATTGCCTGGGGAATTGCCGATGGCCTCTTCTACCTCTGGGAGCGGAATTACATCATCAGGCGGGAGAACAAGACGATCGAGCTCTCGAAGAGGGGAGAGGGGAAGGAACCGGCACTCACCCTTGTCGGAGAGCAGCTGGATGATACGATCCTCCGTAATATTCCGAAGGAGAACCGGCTCCCCTTATACGAAAAACTGGTGCAGTTCCTCTCTACCGTGCAGGAGCGGGAAAAGTT
>JAAYWH010000097.1 GCA_012516785.1 Methanomicrobiales archaeon | reverse complement strand
TTGCGCCGAGCTACATGAATATCCACCCTCTCTCGATGCATTACGGTCTCCCGGTGTATGCCCAGCATGTTGACGGTGCCGGGCCGGGCGCCCACACGGGGGCGATAACGGCCGAGGCGCTGAAGATGGCCGGGGCAGTGGGATCGCTCGTGAACCACTCCGAGCGGCGGCTGACCCTTGCCGATATTGAATCCTCGGTGACAGCGCTGAAAAACGCCGGTCTCATTCCCGTGGTCTGCTCGAACAATGAGGCCACCAGTGCCGCGGCAGCGGCCCTCTCACCGGCCTATGTCGCCATCGAGCCGCCCGAGTTGATCGGAAGCGGAGTCTCGGTTTCGAAGGCGAACCCTGACATCATCAAACGATCCGTGGAAGCGGTCAGAAAAGTGAATCCTGATGTTGAGATCCTTACTGGTGCAGGGATCCAGTCCGGCGAATGCGTGAAGATCGCTCTTGAGCTGGGGACGAGCGGGGTCCTCCTTGCCTCCAGCGTCGTCAAGGCGAAGGCACCGATCGCGGTCTTGCGGGACCTCGTCTCGATGTTGTAAGAGCCTTTTTTTCGGGAAAAATTCCCCCGGCTTTTTTGTTTTGGCGTTCAGGTGAAATACGGGGATTACCTGGTATTTTTTAAGAATCGAACAATACTTCCCCTGCTCTCCGATTGGTGCATACACAGCCGTAACGGGTCTTAGCAAATGAGGTCTCCTGCAGATCAGGGCGCACGATCGACAATCAAAGAGATAAGATCGTGTTTGGTGATAACTCCGGTCACGGTCCCGGCATCCATGACCAGCACCGCATGATTGTTCTGGAGGATCCTGACCACCGTATCAACATCCATCCCCGGAGGTACCGTGGGAAACCCGGGCTCCATGAAATTTTTTACGGCAAGCCCGACTGCCCGGTGTGCGCTCTGCTCCTCGATAACACTCACAATAGCGGATTCGGAGATGCAGCCGACCGGGACCCCGTCCTCGATAACCGGGATCTGGGAGATGTTGTTCAGGTTCATGATCTCAAGTGCCCGTGTAACTGGCTCAGAAGCCTGGACTGAAAAGACCGGGGTGTGCATAACATGGGCCGCGGTCATGCGGGATTGTTCTGCGGTGTTCAGGACATTCACAATCTTCCTGAGTGTGCTCGTTCTCGGGTCAACACTACCGGCCTCGATCCGGGCGACCATCGACTGGCTGATCCCTGCCCTTTCAGCCAGCTCTGTCTGGCGAATCCCGAGCCGCTCTCTGCGTGCTCTCAGTTCATCGGGAGTAGGGATGTGCATAGGTATTACTCTGGGGCATATGAGAAGTTAATACTATGCAGTACGAATCAAAAACCGGTTCAGAACCAGGAATGAGTGGGAGGAGTAAGCCCCCTTCTGTTCGGTGCGGCATTCAGCTACGCGCCATACCCGGGTAATGCCTGGACGCCACCGTACCCTGTTCTGGCTTGCACCCGCAGGGGTTCGCCGTTTCATCGCATCCTGCCCTTCAGCTCAGCGGGTTATCTTGCGCCGTTTCCGGTCGCGTCTCGCCCGTGAAGGCTCGGCCGTATCATCGCTCGGAGCAGGCCGTGTCGTTTCTGTGCCATTGCCGTGACTCTCGCCACCCATACTTGCGTATGGCTGCGTGTCCAGGTGGTGGGGGGACTTTCCTCAGCAGCCGTATCGGCCACCGTCAGCCGCACACTCCCTCTCCTATAAATATGGGACTCTTCATTATTTACTCTTGATGGATCTCCTCACCGCAGAAGAGGGAGCCTGTGCCGTCCGGCTCGCCCGATCGGTGCTCGAACAAAAGATCGGCGGCACGACCTTCTCCCCAAATCCTCTTGCCCCAATCTTCAACGAGAAGCGGGGGGTCTTTGTCACCCTCACCGAGAACGGTGAACTGAGGGGTTGTATCGGGTTTCCCTATCCTACCTACCCGCTTGGGGAAGCGATACGGGAGGCTGCCGTCTCTGCAGCCCTCCAGGACCCCCGGTTCCCCCCTGTCCGTGCCAGTGAACTACCCTGCATTCGGGTGGAAGTGACC
>JAAYWH010000096.1 GCA_012516785.1 Methanomicrobiales archaeon | reverse complement strand
CCAGTAGCAGCACTTGGCAGGGTATCATGCGGTGCTGAAACAACTGATGCACAAGGGATATGATCGAGACAAAGACCACCCGCCGCAATGATAAGTTCGAACACCTGGCAATGAGAATATCTATAAATACGAAATAAATTGCAGCAAATAGTATGACATCTCGATTTCGCTCCCCTGGCATGTATCTTGCCTATCTTCTTCAAGCGGCTATTGCTTTCAATGTTCTTCTGGCCGTGATTTTCAAACCCCAGGACGTGTTAATAGGGTTATCTCTCTTCCTGATAGCGCTGCTAATCTACGTGTTCTCATGGAAGACGAAGATCATGTTTCCCTGGTTTGTCTATGCCCTTGTTTCCCTGGCAGTGCTTATCCATATCTCGGGCTATATTCAGGGGAGGTACCTTGCCTTCGTACGATGGGATGTGCTTGCCCATACGGTCTCGGGAACTATTGTAGCCCTGATCGGCTTTCTTGTCATTCTCTTCTGGGACAAGATTAAAAATTACAACCTTGATGCCGCGTTCATCGGAATCTTCATCGTCTTCTTCGGATGCGTCTTCGAATATTTCTGGGAGATCTGGGAGTTTTGCATCGACACATTCCTGGGGGGATCTGCCGCTGGACTGATGCAGGCTGACAATGCCGATACCATGACCGACATGATCTTTGTCCTGATCGCTTCTCTCATCGTGGGGATTGGATGTTACTATTACCTGAAACACTATGGAAAGGAAACGATTTTTCATAATATGGTGAAGGACAGCACCTATCTCAAAAAATTCAATGTTTAATTCTTATTTTTCCTAAATTAGTCGAAAATAGTGATCAAGTACGGTACTCCTAACATTCCTGCTCTCAATATACCGTCACTGCAATAGGGATAGTGGTGATCTTCCGAAAAATCCTCCGTTTCCTCGCAAGGTTACGATAATCATACAGGAAATGTTCGTAGGTGTCCCATATGGTTGCCCAGTTCATGATGGTGAGAAAAGCCAGGATAATACCTGCCTTCAATGACTGGGGCGGGATTTCGCTGACCCCGACATAAGCGATGAATGCCAACAGAAGTCCTATATTGACGAGCATAAGGATGAGACTGTATATCCCTTCTCTCCATGCAATCTTGAGGTCGTGGGTCAGGTCGTCCTGCCGGAACCTGAAATGATGGCGAATGGCTTCGGTGATCGGTAGAATGACACCGTCTGCAAGATCTTTTCCCGGCAATTCAATGACCAGACGAGCTGGCTTGCCAACCCGGTATTCATCGAGGTGCCCTGAAATTGCATCCTCAGCCTCTTCGGTCAGCTCCTTATCAGGTAGCGGATTGGGATCGTCCTCATCAAAAAACTGCTCCAGCGACTTGAATCTGAAGGTAATCTGAACCGTTTTATCCTGCTCTTCCTTCTTTACGACAATTTTTTTCATTTCACTATCCGAAAAGGTATTGATCTGCCGGGATATAACCCTGCTTTTTATCTCGAATCCCTGGGATCATGCCCGGCTGAAAATTTTTGCCTGTTATCCTCTGGAAACGCTATTTCAATCCCTGACTGTCACCTGCATACGTGTTGGTGATTCCACGACTTCTTTTAACTCCACTGCATCTGAAGGCAGTAAAGCCATTTTTTTCGCATACCAGGCGATGGCCGGATTTGCTGAAATGCCGTGTGCAAAGACACTTATCAGAACCGTAGTAGTCACTGTTATCGCAATGGTCTGGAGACCGGGAATATCTGGGGCTTCGTTGAGTGTGATAAGTAAGAGAACAATCGAGGCGAGCCCTCGTGGACCAAACCATCCGATGAAGAGGATTGAATTCGGTTTCAATCCGGTTCTCATCAAAGATACAGCGACTGGTAGTATCCGTATGAGGGTAAGACTCAGTGCAGCATAGAGGATTATCGTAGCAGTGATCCCGGACAGGAGACTCGCTGCGAGCATCCCGAAAACGAAAAATACGACAAGACTGAACACTTCTCCCCAGGTTGAGGTAAATTCGATGATCGAATCTCCGACTCCCCTGCCCGTCAGGGTTGTTGCAAATCCCCCCACAAATGCTGCAATAAAACCACTTCCTCCGATAGCAATCGCCACAACATAGGAGATCACTGCAAGTGCCAGAAAGCCGATCCACTGGAATCTCCCCCTCATCAATCCCTTATCTATCGCTTTGTTGATGAGATGTGCCCCCAGCAACCCCACGATTAATCCCACAAGGACCCCATATCCAATCTGCTCAAACGCAAAGATGACCCATTGACTGGCGGGAATATGAGCCTCCTCTGCTGTTGAAAGGACCAGGAAGAAGGCAAAGAACGGGATTGCACCTCCATCGTTGAGTCCGCTCTCCACATTGAGTGCCTGTCGAATTCTTGCCGGTACTTTTGGACTGTTGACAATTACCTGGCCAAGCCCGGCATCCGTTGGTGCGAGGATTACTCCTATCAGGGCTGCTTCAGGTAAGGAAAGATCGGTGAAAAACAGTATTGCCATCACAGCCCCCAAAAAAATTGTGAGGGGAAGACCTATTCCGAGTAATCGGGAAGGGAAATTACGGTTCCCCTTCAACGTAGAGACATCAATACGTGCTGCATCGGAAAAAAGGATTAATACCAGGGCAATTTCTGCAAATACCAATATTAATTCATTCTCTGCACCGAGCGGTATGATATCAAACCCTTCAGGGCTGACCAGCATACCTATCGCGACAAAGATCATCGGGGCGGTTACTATTGAGCTTTCAATACGATGCGATACAAGAGAATAGGCAAACAGCATTATTGAAAAAATTATGATGCCGACAAGGATTACCGATAACATCTCAAATTAGTACTAGCCATGAAATCTATTTAAAAAAAGTGTCAATCATTTCAAATCAGGAGGTGCCTGGTTCTTTTTCCATGTTCAAAAAAAATCGCAGTTCATTCAGAGTTAGTCAGAGACAAAATAACGTTTAAATAAAGATATGAATTTTTTTTACAATCCCAAGAGCTTCTTTTTCAATGCACTGAACTCTTCATCAGTAAGTGCCCCCGATTTATGAAGATCGGCCAGTTTTTGTAGTTCGGATGTGACATCTTTTGTTGCAGGGGCTGCGGTCTGGGCCTGAGCGGCACCTTCCTGCCTTGCCTGTTCCACTGCTGCCTGATGCTGAGCCTGCTGCTGCGCCTGTGCCTGAGCTTGCGCCTGTCCCATCTTCATCCCTGCTACGAGCATCAATCCTCTTCCTCTCATGTTCAGACACTTCCTTTTGCCATGATTGCCTTCTCTGCTCTCTGAATCGATTCCGGTGGGATCCGGCCCATGTCAATCAGTTCAGCATCAGCCTCCAGGAGCGCCTCTTTGAAATGGATTGCCCAAAGATTCTCGAAGAGGAGAAGGGCAGCAGAGCTGTTCTTTGGCAGGGTTGCGGCGATAACCTCGATATCACCCTCTGAAAACCATTCACGGGTATTCTTTGCCAATTCTTTGAACGCAATCGCGGCATCTCCGCTGAGGTTGTCCGCTTCCATGATCAACAGTTTCCCGTCCTGGTCCCTGATCATGAAAACCATGTCAATCACGCGAATAATCCCTTTTTTTTCCAGTCTTGCAAGTTCAGGGGCGATTTTGCCTGTGAACTTGTTTCCCGGGAACCTGACCATGAGATAGTCCACCGGACCCATAACTGTGCCTTGTTTTGTTGTCATAATCCTCCTATCCAACCCCCCGTGGTATGAGGGCATCATGATACAACAGGAAGAATAAACGAATAAACCTTACTGACAAAATATTCGGCAACGTTCAACATTTATAGGCGATACTTCTCATAAAAGATGAAAATTCAATTTTGAGAATAACAGCCTTGTTGAGAATTATCACGAGAGCGGCATGCCCGGAACCGGGACATTGCATATTCACAGGTCCTTCATCTCAAACTTTCCGGGAACTGTTTCTCTTAATATCCGAAATCTGATAAAAGCGGGAAAAAAAGTGGACCGGGTTTTGTCCGGCAGAATTCACTTCTTTTCTTCTGTCTTCTCTTCTTCTGTCTTCTCCTTCTTCCCTTCTCTGCGTCCTTTCACTGCTTTTACTGCAACAACCTTTCCCAATACTCCCAATTTATGTTCCTCCTACCCGGTTCTCCTGTCGGATTCGGATTGAAAACGGGCACACATGGGTACTCTTCCTGGGATTATTAAAAAATTTATGCATTACTTGACAGTGCCATGTGATATTTCAAGGATTTTTTTAAAAAGGAGAGAATGATCGAGGGGTTGTTACTTCCAGGGCAGGGCAAGAATTCAAATCGATCAACGAAACGCGAGAAGGAAGGTATCTGGTGAATACCACCAGATGACCTAGATCACCTGGACTGCACCATCTCCTTCAAACGAGGCCCCAATCTTTTGAACATCCTCGTTTCCTGGGGATCCTTGGACAATAAGAACGGTATACTCACTTGTGTATACTTCCGTGTTCAAAGTTTTCCAGTTTTGGTAAGTATTCCGGGCTGTTGCAATTGCTGCGTTCATGGCATCAGTGCTGATAAATCCGACAACCAGGACATTTACGGTGTTTGCAGAGGTTAAAGCACTGCAGTCAGGGGAGAGCTGGTAGAGGATGGCACTCTGCCCTCCGGGAACATTAACCGGGTAATTCTCCTGAGTACAGATCTGCAATCCGGCAGCGGCAGCGGCAGACTTCACCATGGGGGATGAGGAGGAGACAGAAGTATGGGAACTCGAATCAGGGAGGCTTGCCCAGATCAGAATGGGCATTACGCCAAGGAAGCAAAGGATGATAATAATCGTGAACGCTTTATTCGAGGATTCAGATTTTTTTGACGCTTGATCTGATTCTGATTTGTTATTCTTGCTCATGATACACCTGCTAGGTTTAAGGAATGATCTCATTACTGCCAGTTATTGTTTTTTGCCATTCGATCCTGCCGGACTGACAGATTTTGGATCTGCCCTACCATCTCTTATATATTGAAACGTGTAATGCTGTGTGAAGAAAGGTGACTTAAACCAATGACTGAAATGACATCAACAACGGGAATCCCGCACCCCATGGGGACCTTCTTCCCATGGTGGCTCCTGTTGATACAGGGGATCATCGCACTTATCCTGGGTATCTGCCTGATTTACGAACCTCTTTTTGCTATGGCAACAATCATCATTTTCCTTGGAGCTTATTGGTTCGTGAGTGGAATTTTTACCCTGTTTGGAGCTTTTGGGGATACTAGCGATCGTGGATGGAAGATCCTACTTGGTATCCTGGGTATCATCCTTGGCCTCCTGTTTCTCGCGTATCCACTCTACAGTACCGTCATCTCGATGTTTCTATTTGCTATCATGGTAGGGATTATTGCCCTGATTTATGGGTTTGTTGCTTTATATGGAGCATTTACCGGCAAGGGTTGGGGCGTCGGAATCCTGGGCATTCTCTCCATCCTCTTCGGCCTCCTCATCCTTGCAAATCCCTTCGCATCCACCCTCGCCCTTCCCTACGTCTTTGGTATCCTTGGTATTATTTTCGGGTTTGCGGCCATTGTCGGCTCCTTTATGCTCAGGTCGGCACAAAAAGGGGCCTGACAAAAAATCCATTTTTTACTCCGAACAGAGAGTACACCAGGCAGTAATATTTAACGCCATCCCTGTTATGTGACTAGAGGAACTCAACTGGCTGGTTCATTGTATTCGTTTGCCTTTAAAGATGGCCTGAATATCAAACGACTAGTTATTTTAAACCGATATGCCCCATTCAAGGATAATGGATCGCAAACTGGCTGTTATCCTCTTTTTGTTGCTAATTAGTGCTACCGCTCTTACTCTTGCGGCGTATTTCTTTGGAATATTTCCTTTTGACCTGAAAGTTGCGGTTGCACTCAGGGGTGAGGAAAACCCCGCAGTTGCAGCCCTTATGACCACGGTAAGTTTCCTCGGGGATGGATGGGTCCCCGTCATTCTCGTATTTGCCGTTACTTCAATTTGTGCATGGAAGAAAAGATGGGTTGAAGGGGCCTTTGTAGTGGCCACACTGAGCAGTGGGATCATTGCCGGGGTGCTGAAGATGTTCGTTAGCCGTCCCCGCCCTCCCAGCTTCATGCTGAGCCCGGAAGATATCTTCCAATTTTTCAACCAGTTTGCCTATCCAAGCGGACATGTCCTCTTCTTTGTGACATTCTTTGGATTCTGCAGTTATCTTGCCTGGAAGTTTCTCGCGGGCTGGCTGCGTGGAATAACCCTCTCGATCTGTGCCGCACTGATTCTCCTGATTGGACCATCACGAATCTATCTTGGAGAACACTGGGCAAGCGATGTGATCGGGAGCTATATCATCGGAACCTTCTGGCTGATCATCCTGATCCTCCTGTATCAACTCGTCCTGTATCGGACATTGATAAAAGAGGGGAAAGCATGTCCGATTTAAAAAAGGGCGATTATTACCCTGTTCCCCTTACGTCACTTTTCCAGTCTTCCTGATGAAGAGAGCGGGGATGAACATCCCGTGATAGCCTTGTCTATGACCAGGATGAAGATGGCCAAACTGATTACAAGGAGCACTCTCCATCTGAATGGTTTTTGCTGATCTCAACCGATTCTCCATCATTTGCATACATCTGCATATCGAACTGATGGAGGCATTTCCTGAAAATTTATTCGGGGGTGTCTGCGCCTTCCTTTGCCATGTTCATCTGGTCAATGAGGATCCGGTAGGCAGAGATAAGGAGGGCGATGAAGAACGGACCAAAGATCAACCCAACAATTCCCATGACAGAAATACCCCCAATGATACCTATCATCCGCAGGATGGGGTGTATGGCTATCCGCCTTCCCATCAGCTTTGCCCTGATGTAGGATCCCGGGAGCCAGAGGATGAGAGGGTAGAGAACGAAAATGGCAATCAGTGCCCCGGTTGTATCACCGGATGCCAGCTCGAAAATGACAAGGAAGGCCACCACGATAAAGGGGCCGATGATGGGGATAAATTGGGATACTCCTGCTAAGAGGGCAAGCTGAAGGTATCCCGGGTACCCTAATAAATAAAAACGGGAGCGCAATCAGGAAAGTGAGGATGGCAATCTCTACCGTCACGATGTAAATGGCATAAAGGGTATTGACGGTAAGAGCTGAGATTTTCTCGATGGATACATTAAGCCTTTCCGGAAGGGCAGCCTGGATTTCGCGGGCTGACAGCCGGACCTTTCAGAAGGAAAAGAAATACGCTCAAAAAGAAGACAAAGGTAAAAAAGACCATCGCAGGAATATTGACGAGTAGCGAAATCAGGAACTGCTTCAAGGTTGTAACAATCGTATCTAGGGCAGTTCCAATTAAAACACCGGGAAGCGGTGAATTTCCCATCGACCCCAGCCATTCGATGATTGTTGTGATCATCTGAAAGACCTTTGATGAACCAGAGAGAAGAATATTGACAATAAAATAAAGCATGATCGCAATTGCCAGAAATGCGATCAGGGTGATAAGGGTAGCCGATGCGGATTCTTTCATCCTCTGGGAGAACCGCTGGTGGAGCGGGTACAGGACCATAGCAAGGGTCATACCAAGGATAATCGGGCTCGCAAGGGGGAAATAGACGACAAAAACTGTCAGCAGGATGAGAAAAATAACAATGACGGCGAGGATATCATACCGCGGATTTTCGAATGCCATTGATATGGCTTCTCTTCAATATTTATTTAAATCTAATCTGTGTAAAACCGGTCTACCCTCTTTTCGTTTCCTGAGATTTTTTTCGGAATCGAAGGAGTTCCTGCGGATTCATAATTTTCATGGTAGTTTCCCGGAGAATACTCAACAAAACGAGATAGGATTAATAGGTAGCTCGTTTACATGTTCAAGGGGAGAGAAAATGGATTGGAAATGGTGGGTAATCCTGATCGCACTCCTATTGATCGTTATAATCGGGGGGGCATATCTCCGGTATAATTTCTGGTTTGGGTAGTGAATGTATTCGACGGCAGAAGGGACCTTCAATCGTTGTACGTGATAGTATTCAATCTTGATTGAGAAAATCCCCCTTTATCTTCTCGTCTGATAAACAGGCTTATTTGTATTTTAAAGGGTAGAGTGTAACGCTATCGATAGATTCTCTGTTCTTCCGCTTAGGGAGATCGGGAACCTGTTTCTTTCCCTCCTAACAGTCTGATCAACAGACAACCGCAGCAGATTTTCCAGCATGGGCGTCAGGTACTACAAAATGTAAATATACCGAAGAAGATGTATCCCACATTTTCGCTTTGTTAGGTATCCATTTTCATCATCGAATAGAGTACAACTCTCCTATTGGATTACAGAGTAAGCAAGTGACCCAGGTTTTTTCCAGCAGGAATAAGGGTCCTGTAGTAGCGAACGATAAAAATCCCTATAATAATTCCGATGATATTCGCGATAACATCTCCAATGCTATCGATTATCCCGTTATTGTACGAAGTCGTTGCAATCAAATCGATTACATATTCAGAGACCTCCCAGGCAATCATGAGTATCGATACAAGTGCGATAGTGCCAATGAGTACAGTTCGCCATTTCAGCGTCGTACCATGGTAATCCAGGAGAGCAAATACGGAAATGATCAGCAGGAAAAGGGCAAGGGCAGAACAGACGTGGGCAATTTTGTCATAAAAGGGAGCGAATTTCCAGTAAAACCTGCTGATTCCGCCGGCCACATGCACGAGAAGGGCGAGCGAAAAGAACAATTTGAATCCCGGAGGAAACCGCACCTTCATGGCTAATTCAAAGATAATAGGGAGAAGGGACAGCCCGAGCGAGGGAATCAGAACATACATGAACCGGAAAGTATCTCCTATTATGAGAGCCTGGAAAGCATAGTAGATAAAGCACAATGAGAATAAGCCCAGGATCGCATATTCAACCCTTCGGATAATGAGCAGGGTCATCGCTTTCTTATTTTAATGGTGTTCAGGCGTTAAAATAGTAATCTTTTCATATTGGTGTATGGTTCTTCTATGGTAGAAGATAAAAAAATTTTCTTTCAGGTCCTCTCCATCCTTCTTTTTAATCTGACACCATTTACAAACAACATGATCCCGACTAAGAGGCCAATAACTCCCAGCACTATCATTAGAAGTTCGACAATTTCTATGGGGTAGGTGAAAATCAGCCCAACGAGGCAGAGAGAAAGTATGGCAATGACAATCCGGCTGACAAATCCTTCGGGAATCGCGGACCTTCCTTTGCGGGCACGCCCGAGCAGAACGATTGCAGTGGCAAGCATCCATACTGCCAGGATTCCAAGGAGACCAACGATCCAGAGGGTCAGCGGGAGGTAGAATGCGATGATCCCTGCAATAGAAATAATAATTCCCCGATAAAGGACCGCATCTTCAATGATCCTGAAGGGCTGAACCCGCACCGACTTCATGATGGTGAATATTCCCAGACCGACAATCACGAGGGGGACAAAGAGCCGTGTGATACCTTTGAAGGTCAATAATGGGTTTGTGATAACGAAGATTCCAACGAGAATGATAAAAAGGCCGATAAGGATCTGGTCTTTCCATGCCTTCGACTGTTCTTCAAGGATCTTTGCCTCTTCTCCTGTCTTTTTTCGTGTAGAAGCAATCAGCGTCCCGAAAGTATCGCCGATCATCAGGAGAAGGGGAGCATCGTCAATAAGGTGAAGGATAGAATGACGTTTTGGGTCATGGTTGTCCAGGTGTACCCGCCATTCGGTATCGGTTTCATGGACATGGTACTGGCCTTTCCGGTAACTTGCTATGGTTCCTGGAGAGGGAATATTGATCCTCGATACTTCCCATCCCTGATCGAGCGGTTCGGTGACCGACTCTTTTGGTATCTCCACCTCCCATACTCCATGGTGAAGGGGTCCGAGAAACTCATCAAGACTCGACATACAGTGAATCCATTTCCACAAAACTGTACGGATGTTCTCAATTTTTGCTATCTAAAATAATAGTCTTGTTCCCGGACGGAATAGTCCTAAAAAGATAACATGCGAATCTGATATCCATCAGGGTCGCTATTATTCAACAGGGTCTGTTCCGTATATCCCTTGTGGGGAGACGTCAGAATGGTTGCCTCTCAAAGACAAGAAGTTTCTTTTCGTCAAAGTAGGAAAGTGTCAGGGTATTCTTATCAAGAGAAAAACGGGTGGTGTTGTTGAGGAGCTGGAAATATACTTTTTCCATTTCAGTCATCTTTATAGGAGTAGTGCAATTCGTATCTGTCGATCCAATATTGCCGAGAGAGATAATCTCTCCCTCAAACTGGTATGTTGCATGATATTCATTGCATACAGTACTTCCGCTCATCAGTCCGTTTGGTCCGAATGTCAGGGTAATAGTGGTATTGGATTCGGGTTTTATCATTTTATTTCCAACATTGTACGAAGTAAGCCGCCAGGATTGACCGGGAGGTACACGAGCTGGGGAAACAGGAGCAAGACATCCTGCAAAAATGACAAGGAAAAAAATACAAAACATGAGGCAGGCAAGTCTTGTCCACATGATCAATAGGAGGTAATAATTGCTTTCCTTAATAAGAGTATTGTTTTTCAGATTGATTGCTATCTACTCTCCAGAAGACGATCACTATCATTAGGGGGTAGGTGATCTATTCAAAACAAACATGCAGAAAAATCTAAGGATTTAGTCCTCCCCTTCATTCCTCGTCTTCATATCGGATCACGGAGCAACGGGCAGGTCATGCAATGCCCCCCGCCGTGTCCTCGGCTGAGTTCGGATCCTTCGCATTCGAGCACCTCGATCCCTGCATCCCTGAAGTTCCGGTTGGTGCAGGTATTCCGGTTATATGCGATTACCACTCCCGGCCTGATAGCAAGGATATTAT
Organism: Methanomicrobiales archaeon; assembly: GCA_012516785.1. Lineage (GTDB taxonomy): Archaea > Halobacteriota > Methanomicrobia > Methanomicrobiales > Methanospirillaceae > UBA9949. The sequence goes on along the minus strand of JAAYWH010000096.1, from coordinate 95,116 downwards.
TCCCATCGTCCCACTGCTCCCGTGCGGCCTCGTACTTATCACCCCCGGTGGGGATGACAGTAAGGCGATCGACTCCGAGGGCGTCGGTGACTGCTGCAAGGAAACTTTCCTCCCGTGTGACGGTGAAAAGTGCATGGTCATCACTGGGCTGGAGAGAATATGCCGGCATCCGGTCAACCACGTCAGGAAACACGGTAACGGTACCCGCATCAAGCATGGTAAAGACGGTATCAAGGTGGATGTGTGCCCGGTTATGGCTCATCGGTGCAACGATAATCCGTTCTGCGGCCCCATGGGTGAAGAGTACCCGTGCAAGCTGCTCGATCATTCGTGCCTGCGTCCGTTCGCCCATTCCGATGAGGACAGTCCCGTTGCCGATCGGCATCAGATCACCTCCCTCCATCGAAGAAGGGCCACACTGCTCGAACCGAAGGGCGTTATCGTCTCCTGGCGGAGGATACCAGATCAAGTGCGGGGAGTCCCGGAACAGAGGGTGGCCGCGATAGATCGCAGCAACATTCATGACCTCGAGGCGCCGGACCGGCCAGAACATCTGGTTGAGAGTGACCCCATCGTAGATCCATGACGAAAAGTCCCGGGTAAAGAGCGAATTGGGGAGGGGAGGGAGGATGAATGCATCAGGTCCGGATGCAGCTGCAGTGAGGGAGAACCGGGAAAGCCCCTCCATATAGATGCATTCGAGTTCTCCAACGGTGAGCCCCCCGATAAGGTGGCTCGCAAGGTCGGCATGGGTCATATCATTCAGGCAGATCCGGACAGCATCCAACGCTGAGATGCCTACGGTCCGCTCATTTATGGCCTGGTCAATCACCCATTCCCTGATCTTTTGATCAGCAGCAAGCGTCTCGGCCAGGAGTTCCTGGAGGTAGTATACTTTTACGCCTTCGTCCTTCAGGAGGCGGACAAACGCATCATGCTCCTGGATCGCCCGGTCCACCCAGATGACATCATCAAAGAGGAACTCTTCATGGTTGGCAGGGGTAAGCCGACGCAGGCTGAGGTCGGGGCGATGGACCATTACCGTGCGAAGCCTCCCCACTTCAGAAAACACTCCATACTCACGCATAGCCGTGACCCCCTTCCGGGTACACCTGGGTCCCGGATCTGCCGGCAACAATCGCCTGGATGTCCCCTAATGCCCCGATTGCCGCCCGCTTCCCGGTCTTCCTTACAAACTGGCAGGCGGCTTCCACCTTCGGTCCCATTGACCCGGCCGGAAACTCATATTTGCACAACTCCCCGGGAGTTGTCTCTTCAATCAACCGGGCTTTCGGTGTTCCCCAGTCGAAGTAGGCTCCCTGCACGTCAGTCACCATTACAAAAAGGTCAGCACCGATCTCACGTGCCAGGAGGGCGCTTGCGAGATCTTTGTCGATAACGGCCTCCACTCCAGTAAGGATTCGTTTTTTCTCCGGGCGGAACATCACCGGGATACCTCCTCCCCCGGCACAAATGACAACCGTCCCTTTCTCGAGCAGCCACTGTATGGGTCGTATCTCAAAGATCCGTTTTGGGCGGGGGGACGGGACCACCCGCCGCCATGAGTCTCCGTCCTTCTTAAAGACCCATCCTTTCTCCCTTGCTATCATGTCGGCTTCAGATTCCTGGTAACCGGGACCTACAAACTTGGCGGGATCTGAAAATGCGGGATCGCCAGGATCGACCTCTACCATGGTGAGGAGGGTGGCAAACGGGGTGCTCTCTGGGAGGAGGTTTCCCAGTTCCTGCTCGATCATGTAGCCGATCATCCCTTCAGTCTGGGCATCAAGGATGTCAAGGGGGTAAGGACTGACTGCGGTGTAGCAGGCCGCCTGGAGGGCAAGGAGCCCGACCTGCGGGCCGTTCCCGTGCGAGAGCATAAGCTCGTTTTCGGTCGCCAGGGGGGCGAGCGCCATAGCAGCAGCCCTCACATTCTCCCATTGCTTCTCTGCAGTCATCGGCTCTCCTCGTTTCAGGAGAGCATTCCCCCCAAGGGCTATCACGATCCTCATACCTATTCTCCCATTGCCGGACTCTGCCACACGGTGTGCATCAATGCAGTATACTGCAACTAAATAATATGAAATTCTCCCCCCAACCTTGATCCCAGATCCGCTCCAGTAAACCCAATAACCAATCCAGGTGCGTTACGGATCGGTCTGCACCCTCCCTGAAATTCCTTTATTTGCCTCGAGTAAGGGAGGGGTGGGAAGATTCTGATTAAAATCAATATACTTCCAGTACTATCTATATACCAATGCCTTCCTCCCGAGGGGTTTTCATTGCCTGGGCAATGCAGGGACTGATCCTGCTTGAAGGAATGTACGGCATTTCGATCCGCGACCCAAGCATCATCGTTACCGCGTTTATTGGTTTATTCCTGACTATAATCCCGTATCTCATTGAGAGGCGTATTCAAGTCACCCTCCCATGGGAGGTGAACGTCCTGATCGCATTTGCGGTTTTCCTCCATGTTGCGGGATATTCACAGCAGCTCTATATCCTCCTTTATCCTTATTACGACAAATTTGCACACTTTGTCTCATCAATAACGGTTGCCGTGCTCGCGTTCGTCTCGATCCTCCTGATAGACCGTTTCAGCTGCACAAAACTCGCCCGGTGGCAGATCTTTTTTTACATCGTGATATTCACAATGGCAATCGGGGCATTCTGGGAGATCTACGAATATCTTATGGACACCTTTCTGCTGCCCTATCTTATGAAACCTCTCCAGCACGGACTCGACGATACCATGATGGATCTGATGTTCGACCTCCTTGGCGGAATCATTGTAGGATTTTTCGGAACATGGTATATCCGGAAAAAAACACTTGATGAACTGACGAACCCGATGGTCGGGGACTCGGCCCCGGAATGCAAACTTTAAAAGGGGGGCCGGCCTCCCTTTTGATTTAACAGACAATTGGAAAAAGATTTGATACTCAGGCTCGCCTCCCTGTGATGAACGTGAACAAGGAAAAGGCCTGAAGTAGCCTTTTTTATGAGAAACTCGCGGGAGTTACCTGCAGGCTTTCGTAATATTTGAAGGATGCTTGAGGCGTAGAGCTGGTGCGAGCACGCTTTTTGTAACGGGATGCGATTACAACAGAAGTATACTGCCAGATAAAAAAATTACCCCCAAATCAACGAAAAAGCTGATCAGAGAGATCCCTGCTCACCTCACGAACGGCGATAGAAGAACAGGACCAGCATGACGAGACTCGCCAGGGCTAAACCCGGGCTAAGCCCTCCTGACGGTGTAGGTACAGGAGACAGCATCGGGAATGGCGTCGAAACATTAGATATCCTTGTTTCAGGAATAGCGGTGCTCATCGTTTCGGGATGCACAGTGGGAGAAACGGTGATTGGAGTTATATCAGGCAATACTTCTCCCGATTCTGGTACGCTGGTCTCCGTATCTGCGACTATAGTGACCGATCCTTTCTTGATTTCAATATCCACTTCAGCGCTGACATAGTCAGTCACCTTCGAAAAGATATCCGGCAGACCGTTTGGACCCGGCGGTCCCCGCTCGGCACGAATGGTATAGGTCCGATCTTTCGTATCCGGGGTTGTCTGCCATCCTATGGTCCGTGAACCAGTGCTAGAGAGAGAGACACGGCCGTAATAGAGGGTCCCGTTCTCGGGCGATGTCGGAACATCTTCCTTTACCGTGCGATCGTTTCCTCCCTGGAACTGGTATGCCCCGAATGTATAGGGCCCGCTCACCGGATCGAAACGGAGACCACTCTGGGTAGCCCGAAGGGTGGGGGGCTTATCCTTTAAGAGACCGGTCATATGCCCCGTATTTTCGACCCAGATGATATAGACCTCGCTTGGCATCCCCCTGAGCGTAACCGAGAACTGGTTACCCCTGACGATGGTGGATTCGCTGGCAGTGAGGGTCAGGGTATCAGAACCGATAGTGACAAGCTGGGGATAGGCGATTGTCTTTCCAATGTAGTCAGCCCCTGCCGGATCCCGGTAGTTTTCTTTTATGCCGTTGAGGTTTGTTTCGACCGTGACTTCGTAGAGGCCGGGTCCATATATCAGGGTTCCTGATGAATCGGTCACGCCCGTGTTCCATCCATTTTCATTATACGGGGGAGGTGCCGGAACCCAGGTCTCATAGGTTGAGTCAATGCTTATGCCAGTAAGTGGGATAACATACGTCCGATTCTGGTGGAGCCCTGAATAGATGGTCCCTTCAGGGGATTTCACCTTGTAGGAGAGAAATCCGTCCCGGGAGGGATCATAGCCAGGCCGGGTGGAGACCGTCCACATGTTGCTCGAGATAAAAAAGTTCAGGAAATCACCCTGCGGGACGTTCCCATAGGAGACCGTACCTCCCGTTGCCTGGGAGCGTATTCCCGTTTCCAGGTAAGGTTCAAGGACATTCACTGCAACCGGGCCCGCAGGAGGAGAGCCGTACCACTGGTACCAGGGCCCCGTCTTGTCAATGAAAATGGCGGGAGCTATATAAAATGACGTGGGATCACCAATATCGATTATGTAAGAAGGAGCATCGCTGGTGCTGCCGGAGCCGGGTCCAAACCACGCAAGAAGGGTCACATTTCCTATGCAACCGGTGATATCAAGGCCTTCCTCCCCAATGAAGACATCCTCTTCCCCTGCTGATAGTATTGACCCCGGTAATGACAGCAGACGCCGGGGCCATGAATACCATCAGGAAAGCGATGGTAAGTACTCCTTTGCGGCACAGCTTGTACATCTCCAGCACCCTATCCTCAAAAACGTATACAATAAGTCCCAGGTATATAATCCCGGCGGTCTTCTCTGTCAAACAAGAAAGGAATATGTTCGGCGATCTCTTCCTTTTTAGCGAGCTAAGCATCATTTCGGATGTGTTCTGGTATGAAAAAAGGATGAGAAGCGGTTTTTACAGGATCCTTGCTGCACCCTGTCCGATCAGCGAGGAACTGATCTGCCCGACTGCCTGGTTGCCAGAGGCCGCATGCACGATAATGGTACTGGTGTCGCTCATGAAAGCAGCCGTATTGGTCGTCTGCCAGTTACTGTAGGTCGCCTGTGCTTCTGCTATGGCGGCCATCTGGTCTTCCGTGGTATTGAATCCAACGACAAGAATTTTTACCCTGTTTTCATCGGTCGATCTGCTGCAGTCCGGGGCAAGCTGATACAGGATGGCACTTTGTGCTCCCTGGACCTCAACGCTCTTGGCTTCCTGTGAGCAGATCTCCAGCCCTGCCTCTGCAGCAGCGGACTGGATCATCGCAGAAGAGGTGGTGACCACCGCATAGGTGCTGTTTTCCGGAAGCGAAATCCAGATCAGGAGGGGCATGATCCCGAGAAAACAGAGGATGATGATCACCGTCAGTCCCTTATACCCGGTTGAATGTTCGCCAGACTGTTGTTTTCTGTTGGCGGCGTTTCTCATGGTCTCGAAGAGTATTACTGGGTTCTTGGTATAAGGGTAATGGTTTTTGAATCTTGCCGTATCATGTTGTATATCACTGGAGCAGGGATATGGACGTTGTAATGATCCGGTATGGAGAACTTTTTCTCAAGAGCGAGCCGGTGAAACGGCATTTCATCCAGACCCTGACACGAAATATCAGCAAAGCGCTCCAGTCCACGGGGTTGTCCCATCATTTTGAATTTCACCGGGGGCGTCTCCTCATCCATGGTGATGATCCATTGCAGATTGCAACCGTTGCAGCCAGGGTCTTCGGGATTGTTGAGGTTGCTGTCTGTCACCAGACCTCTCTCTCTCTCGATGAGATCGCTACAGAGGCTGCGCGGACGGCCGCGAAACGACTCAGCAGAGGGGCGAGGTTTGCGGTCAGGGCACGCAGGCAGGGGGTTTCCGGGATCACCAGCCAGGAGATAGCAGCCGGTGTGGGATCAGTCCTTTGTGATGCCTATCCCCATTCCAGGGTAGATCTGTCGCATCCTGAATACGAAGTATTCATCGAAGTGCGTGACTTCGGTGCGTTGATCTACGATGAGCCGTTACCCGCCCCGAAAGGGCTCCCATGGGGAACGCAGGGAAGGGTGCTCTCGTTGCTTTCTGCAGGGATCGACTCTCCGGTTGCTACCTGGCTCATGATGAAGCGAGGGTGCGAAGTGACATCGCTTCATATTGACGGTGGGGCATATGCCGGCAGGGATGTCCGTCCGACTGCTGAACGCCACCATGCAGTCCTTTCTGGCTGGTGTGCAGGCTTTCCCATGGAGTTGCTGGTGGTGGACGCAGAGCCCTTTTATGACGCAATCATGAAGAAAGGACCAGCACGGTACCGTTGCGTTCTGTGCAAGCGCTTCATGCTTGGCCTTGGGAGTGCGATAGTCAAAGACCGATCTTTCGAAGCATTGGTCACCGGTGACAGCCTTGGTCAGGTAGCTTCCCAGACCCTGACCAACATGGCAACCATCTCGGAAGCGGCAACAGTGCCTCTGCTGCGACCCCTGATCGGCTTTGACAAGGAGGAGGTGGTCGGTATCGCACGGAATATCGGGACTTTTGATACCACTCAAGGTGATCTCGCATGCCAGGCAGTGCCGCGAACGCCTGCAACGGCTGCCCGCTCCAAAGAGATCCGGGAAGCCGAAGATCTTGTGGGAATGAATGAGCTGATATCAGGTGCCATGGACCGGCTGTCCATCATCCAGGGGCTCAATGGGAAGATCGTCCCTTAAATCATTGCGGGTACCTCATCTGCCGCGGAAAGCCATGCAATCCATGTTTCTTGGTAATATCGAAAAGCGGGAGGGAAGATGTATTTGCGCTATGAATGCCCCCCTTGCAATCCTTCGTGTTTTAATTGAAGAATCGGCAGAACATCAGGAATGATACGATATACTTGTCATTGGGCGACAGTCCCCGTGACGTTTACTTCTGGCGGGACCTCCTTCTGCTCGACAAAAACCGGCTCCCCTTTGTCGGTAAGGGATTTGGGCTGCGGGGAAATCCCAATAAAAGAGCAGTACCCGTGAGAACAGGCTATGGCTCCCCTGTCGATTGGTGAGAAGAGCCGGTCACGGTTTCCCTCATCCGTCAACCAGGCATCGATCGCATCCTTCTCGATGCCAAACGTATAGCCATTCCACTGTCCGTACGCACATTCTATGATAAGATCCCAGGGATTGATGCCAAATCTGGATTTCATTAATATCGCCGTGCTCCCTGTCTCAGGATTCTTGTAATCCAGATACCGGTAGGTAGCCATGTCTTCTGCCCTGGCAAGAGCCAGTTGATAGGCCTGTTCATCGAAAGGAACAGGCAGGATTCCCCCCGAGACACGGATCTGGTTTAAGTATATCATCGCCTCCTGTGAATCTGCAGGGGTACTCTCCACCTTGATAAATTCACGGGAACCCTGACTGATCAGCCCCCCAACAACAGTAATGATACCATTGACGCTGGAAAGGAATGCGACCTTTGCACCGGGGACCAGGAAAAGAAGCAGGATGATGGCACAGATAACAACTCCAATCACAATCGCAGCGAGAAATCCCTTGCTCAGCCTGTTGCTCTGATTCGTATCAGCGGGTGCTGGAGTAACAGAATGGCCATTACTTAATTCATATTCCTCGAGATGGAGCCCGTTTACAATCGCATCCATGTCCTGGATACGGAGCGTATACCCGGAATCAGGAAACCTCATTGTATCGAGGAGGGAGTCGGCTGTAACAATCCGGAACCATTTCACCCTCCGGAAATCGATCTGACCGTCAGGATAGACAGTTCCCCGGGAGAAATAGATCCAGGATCTGAGCTTCCTGAGGTTATTGCCATTGATATGAGGGAGGTGCTCCTCGTAAATGGGGATAAGGCGGTCGATCAGGTCCTGTCGCTGGAGTTTTGCCTGTACGAACAGGTTTGGCAGGGGGATATTCCCGTCCTTTGTCATCACATCCCAGGGCCCGTTTTCCAGGCCCTGGACTCTGCCTGAGAATGCTTTCAGCTCGAGGATAATGGGACCTGACCGTGTCAGGAGTACGCAATCAAGCTGCCTGTTGGCGACCAGGACATTCGTGAGAATGTATACCGGCTCTTTCTGGTACTCTTTCCTGATTAGTTCAACAATCTCCTTCAGCTGGTGGTACTCATGTTCGAACCGGATCTTCTCCCCACGAAAAAAACGGATACCCATTTGTAACTGTTCCTGCGCTCCCTTTGCCTTATGTTCTATATTGCTTCCTTTTTCATTAATCTAATCGTTTCCTCCTAAAAAAGAGGCAGGGAGGCCGGTTTCCCTGGATGGCAGAAGCAATGACGCGGGTGCAGCGGCGTTATTATCATGCTTGAACCGTGATCAATCTGAAGGATTATCAGGAGGAGAAAGGTGCATGAAATGGAAAGGCTGGGACCGGGTGCGGCTTGATCCGGAAACCGGCGCTGTGAGGTTTCAGGGTTCACCCGCGCCATTGGTCGATGCAATTGCCCCGATCATTGTCTCTGCAAGCCGTTCCACCGACATCCCGGCACTGTACGGAGACTGGTTCATCGAGCGTCTGAAACAAGGGTATGTGACATGGAAGAGTCCGTTTGATGGCCGGATCATACCCGTCTCTTTCGTCAACACCAGGGTGTTTGTGTTCTGGTCGAAGAACCCACGCCCGTTCATCCCTTCGCTTGCCAATCTCACCAAAGATGGACGGCAGAGTCTCTTTCTCTTTACCCTGAACGATTATACAAGGGAAGATCTTGAACCCGGAATTCCTCCGCTCGGAGAACGGATCAGGACCTTTGCTGAGATCTCCTCCCTGATCGGACGAGGCAGACTCACGTGGCGGTTTGATCCGCTCCTGGTGAGTGATACGGTAACGATCGATGACCTGCTGGAAAGGATCGGAAGCATCGGCGATCAGATTGCACGGTTTACTGAACGGCTGGTCATCAGCTTTATCGATATCGCCAGGTATCCACGAGTGCAGAGGAACCTTGCGAAGTGTGGACTCTCCGGAATCAGGGAATTCTCATCAGAAGAGATACGGCTGTTTGCATCAGGGCTTTCGCAGCTGAACGAAGAATGGGGGCTCGAGATACTGGCCTGCGGCGAAGAAATTGACCTTACAGGGTATGGCATCGCTCATGGCGAGTGCATCTCGCTTGATCAGATCACCAGAGAATTCTCAAGTGACCAGTATCTTATGGACTTCCTGTTACCCCCGCGCGAATCTGCAACCAGGGAAAGGCGAAAACGCGAGCTGAAGGATCCAGGCCAGAGAAGCAGGTGCGGATGCGTGGTGAGTAAGGACATCGGCTGTTATTCCACGTGCATCCACGGGTGCCGCTACTGCTATGCAACCTCATCGCCCCTCCGTGCAGAGAAGAATTACCGTATCTACTGCGAGGACAAGAGAAGGGGGATTATTCATCCTGGTATCATTGGATAGTCTCGTCAATGCAGTCTCCGGAAGTCTCCAGACCATCCCAGAATGAACAGAGGGCGTTCCAGATGCGCTCACCGGTGAAGTTCAGTTTTTCCTGGTCGATCACCGACAAGGCTGAATCCGCTTCGCCCCGCTCGTAAAGATCCCGGTTCACCTCGACCTGGATCCATGGGATCCCTTTGTGCCAGAAGTGAGCATTCGTGATAAATCCCCCTGAGAACGGACGGTTGATGGCAACTTCTCCCTTTGCGCCAAATTCTTCACGGAATGCCGTGGCGAGAGCCTGGATCCATGCGGAAGGGCAGGTAGAGAGACTTCCTGGCCGGGGTTCTCCCTGAAGGTCACCATTATTTCCAAGGCAGATAAGAGGACGCTCTCGCCCTGCATCCCTGTGGCCGGGAGGACCATGCGGGAGCATGGAGTGGCAATCCAGTGCGAAAGCGATCTGGCCTGGATCCAGGTATTGATCGACTGCTGCATGATAGGGGAAGTAATGCTCCATTAATAACTGATGGACGATTCTGATATCAGGAATGGATCCGTTTCTGTATACCGGGGTTCCAAAAACGGTCTTCTGCTTGATCACCCCATCTGGATGCTTCGGGGGAAGATGGTACGGGGCTCGGTTCAGATCCACGATCATTCTCGAGATGTCAGTATCAAGAAAGGCGGACACCCGTTCACGGAACCGGTACAACGCCCGGGTTGCGGGATCACTGTAGAAAACGAGTTCGGATTTCGTGAGGCATACCATTTCACTCACTTCTGCCGGGACTCGTATTCCCCCGTGAGGTATAGAGATCAGGAACGGGTGTCGACTCATTTAGTGTACGGATTTGGGACGCCGGAAGATGAACGTTCGGGTATTCCTTCCCTGCGTGACGATCACGAACTTTATGGTTCTTTCCCGCAAAATAAAGGATCAATCGTCCTGTGTTGAGGCAAACCGATGAAGGCACCACCACATTTCATACGGAACAATGAGGAATGGATCATATGGCTCCTCGAGGCCGAATTCTCAGGATCTGCAACTCCCCATGCCCTCTCTTCCCGTACAGGGATATCCCTTGACACCATCCATGACAACTTCCTCTACATGGAGCGGGTGGGTCTGCTCTCGATCGAACGTGACCCTGACAAAAGATACCCGGAAGAGATCGCGAGGGTGAACCTCACCGAGAACAGCCTGAGGGTCTATGACGAACTGAAAATCAGGCCTGATCCCGGCGACCTCTTCTGAACCGGGATTCACGAGGAGATCCTGTTGTTTTCAGGGATCCCATCGTCTCCGGATGAAACAGAACGGGGGAGATGATGCGACACCCAAATGTGAGTGGTATGCAAAGAAAGATGCCTGTCCCCTACGAGATGCGATGGCGGATAGCAGCGAACATCGCTGCCAGGATCCCGTTCGCCTATGGCATGGTGTTCCGGGAGGTTGTCGGTGCTGATTACGACCGGCTGGAGCAGCAGGTCTGGGTCGCCCTCGCTCACGAGGCAAAGGAGGTGGCCTGGACGTGTTCACTGCCCGTGGGGGACTCCCGGGAACTTATTTCGACCCTAGAGATTTTAAACGTAATTTTTTTCGGCCCGGAGTTCAAGTCCGAGCATATCTCGTTTGAAAACGATCGTTCTGTTCTACTCATACGCAAGTGCCCATTTCTGCTCCGGCAGCAAGAGCTGTCCGAACCCCCGGCTGACATATTCAACCGTTGTCTTGCCTTCTCTATCGCACTTGTCGAGGAATTGAATCCTCTATATACCCTCAGGTTTGTCAGGGCGATGTGCCAGGGGGACCGGAACTGCGAGATGAAGGTCGTTTTCAGGAAAGATATCGAGGAGGCTGAAAAAACGGGTTAATCGCGGGAGTACCGTCACCCGATCCGGCAGCTCCCCCTCCCCTGTTTTTCATAGAACTGCTGGTGATATTCCTCTGCCGGGTAAAATGGGCCGGCAGGCACAATCTCCGTCACCACAGGTCGTCTCACATAGCGACCGGATTCGGCGAGTCTCTTCCTTGATTCTTCTGCCAGGATCTTCTGTCCAGGGGTATGGTAAAAAATGGCAGACCGGTAGTTGGTTCCATAATCAGGTCCTTGCCGATTGAGCTGGGTAGGATCATGGATCGACCAGAACAAGTCGAGGAGTTCCCGGTATGAAACAGTTCCAGGATCGAACACAACCTCAACTGCCTCGGCATGACGGGTCTTCCCCGAGCACACCTCCTCGTAGGTCGGATTTTTTGCGTGTCCCCCGGTATATCCGACGCGTGTTGAGATCACGCCCTTCACCTCCCGGAATGCTGCCTCAACACCCCAGAAGCATCCGGCAGCAAATGTGGCCTTCTCTCCACTCTCCATAGTATCGCATGAACACTAGTCAGGTATCAAGGTGTGTTTGGGGGAACCGGGAAAGGTGTTCCGGACGAGCATCAGGAGCCTTCCTGGAACAGGGAGGATCTCTTCAGGAATCATGCCTCCCTGAAATTAATGTGGATGTGTTTTTTATACCGAAAATGGGGGTATCCTGGCCCCCCTGTCGAACCTGGACGATTATCGTGAGAACAATCCGATCAGCGAACCGTTCCCCAGAATATGCCCCTCCATTGCATGCCCGATATCCCTCCGGGTAACTGGTGCCCGCAGCGCAAGGACCATATCCAGTGCATATGCATCGAAGTGATAATGATGGGTAGTCCCTGGTGGACAGGCGGGGCCGCTGTATTCCATTCTTCCGTAGCTGTTTGTACCATGCCGGCTTCCGTCGATCAGCACCGGTTTTTTGGGCACTCCTTTTGATATATGCTCTGTTCCGGCTGGGATGTTGTAGAGGATCCAGTGCGTAAAGAGTCCGGAAGGGGCATCTGGATCATCGCAGATGACCACGATGCTCTTTGTCCCCGGGGGCATCGGGCCAAATGATATCGGTGGTGAGAGGTTCGCACCTTTGCAGGTAAATTCATCCGGGATCCGCGCTCCCTCCCTGAAAGCTTCTGAAGTGATTTCGATCGGGTTCATGATAGATACCTATAGTGATGGTTACGGGTACTCTGACCACTAAAATGTTATGGCCCCCGAAAACTCACAGGTTAGGTGAAGCATGACAGCGGAGGAGCGGTGATGAGGCTTGGTGTGCTCTGTTCTGGCGGGAAAGATTCGCTGTTCGCGTGCATGATGGCAATGGAGAGAGAAGAGGTGGCCTGCCTCATTGCACTCAGGCCTCGGAACGAGGAGAGCTACATGTTCCATACTCCAAACGTATCCCTCGTCCCGCTCCAGGCAGAAGCCGCAGAACTTCCGCTGGTCGAGATGCCGACGGAAGGAGTGGAGGAGGAGGAACTCGAAGATCTCAAGGCCGCCCTTGTTTGCGCCCGGAAAAAGCATCGGATCGAAGGGGTGGTGACCGGTGCAATCTTGTCAGTATACCAGGCCGCCCGGGTCCAGCGGATCTGCAACACCCTTGGACTCTGGTGTTTCAATCCCCTCTGGTATACCGACCAGGAATCCTACCTTGATTCACTCATAGGGAATGGATTCAGGGTGATCATCTCAGGAGTATTCTCTGAACCGTTCGATGAGAAATGGCTTGGCAGACCTCTCGATCGTACCTCTGTTGTCCTGCTGAACCAGTACAGGGAACGATACGGTATCACTCTCACTGGCGAAGGAGGAGAATACGAGACGTTCGTCCTGGATGCCCCATTCTTTAAGAAGAGCATAGAGATCACGGAGGCATTATCAGAATACCACAATTATCGAGGCTTTTATCGCATTATCCATGCCAGGCTGGTGGGCAAATGATCCTTTTGATCGATCTCTGTTATCGGAATGGTTCGCTGGGATTCGATGAGTTTGTCAGGCCGGTTGCCCGAATTGTGCGCCATTCGGGTAATGACGTTATTCCTGTGCATTTCCGTTCCCTGAACGACCATACCTTCTCACGGGCTGAAGCCGTCATACTCTGCGGGACACCCCTTGCTGATACTGCCTTTCTTGCAGAACCCGGTGCTTTTTCCTGGCTGAAGGAGACCAGTCTGCCAGTCCTTGGAATCTGTGCAGGCATGGAAGTGATCTGCACCATCTTTGGAGGAACTCTCAGGCCATGTACTGAGATAGGGATGACTGAAGTCAGCGTGATCGGGAACGACCCTATTTTCCAGGGATCCGGCTCATTTTCTGCTTACGAGATCCATACTCTTGCATGTAGCAGCAAGCAGGACCTGGAAGTTCTTGCCGTATCTGACCAGTGTATCCAGATCGTCCGGCATCCGGATAAAACAATATACGGGGTGATGTTTCACCCGGAGGTGAGAAACAATTGGGTCATCGATCGGTTCCTCACCTGTTCAATCGAGGGTAGCATCAGTCCGTGACAGCGAGACCATTCTCCCTTGCGATGTCCCTGAAGACAGCAGCAAGGTATTCTGCCTGCGAACCGGTCATTCCATACGTATTGAATTTCCAGACCTTTGTTGCTCCCGGGATGATTCCCGCTATTCCCTTTCCTTTCAGGGCGCTTGAGAAGAAGAACCCACGTTTCTTGTGAACCTGTGCCACCCGGTCAAATGAACCGGTGGTGTCAACCCGGGTCAGGGTATGGTTCCTCGGGTACTCACTCTTAATCAATGTCCCCTCGATCGACATGAGTGCATCGACAACCTTCCGTCCATTGGCGAGCTCCTCTTCCCAGTGGGTCACCCGTTCCCTGACATGAGGAAACGAGGCCATCATCCCCATCAGGGTGACGCCCATCAATGTGCAGCCCATCATGCCGATCTCCTTGATCCCGAACGTTCTCTTGGTCACATCGGTCGTGACACCCGTGGTCCGGAATACCCGTCCCGCCCATTCAGAGGTTGTAGCGAGCATGCCGGAAGGTGCTGGTGCTGCCATGCTCTTATGCCCGGATCCGACAACAAAGTCAGCACCGATCTTTTTTCCATCCACAGGCATGATTCCGACCGAGTAGGCACCATTATAGAGCACCGGGATGTCATACTGGTGGGCTACCCGGATAATCCCCGCGACATCATGTCGGTTCCCATACTGGTAATCGAAATGATCGAGGAAGAGGAGAGTTGGTGAACGATGGAACTCCCTTGTCACCTCCTCGATCTTCTGGGCGGCCTGCTCGGAGGTGATGATATTTGATCCGGTTTTCGGAATCTCCCTGATCACTCCTCCCCTCCCTTCGATTGCAAGCACTTCGGTGTAATGGGAGAGGGCTGTGATGAGGACCGGATCTCCCGGAGAGATGAACGCATCAGCCACGGCCTGGAACCCTCTCCGGGCCCCCGGGACAACCCTTGCGATCTCCATGTTGACGAAAGAGGCAAGGTCACGATGGAATTGAGCGATAGGGGGCGTCCTGATATAGTCCAGCCTGAATGGTTTCCTGCACTGGTCACAGACTGAATACCCGTCACCATACGCAATCAGCGCTTTCATTGCATCGGGAGTGAGTCGGCCTCCTACCTGGATCGGGTCGATGTTGATGCTGGATTCATCAACATCCCTTACATCGATCGTCCCTGTGCATTTCATCAGGCAAGCTCCTCCCGCAATACTGCCAATTCTTTCTCCAGGGCGTCAAGGAGGGAGCGGACCTTTTCACGCTGGCTCTCGTCAAGAGCATGCTGGGGCGCAGTCTCTCTGAGCATGACCCTGATGTCGGTCAGGAGGAAGAGCCCCTCAAAAACAGCATCGATGGCCCGTTTTGACATGAAATCACCATAATAATAGTAGGAATGTACCTATAAGATAACCGATAGAACTGGTTTCACAAATTTTCACCACAGCCCCTTTAAGACCATTCTCGGGGTCAGATAAGCAGAAGCGGTTCCTGTCTGTCTCTGCCCCTCTGTTTGACACGGGTAGACTCAATGTGGTGCCTGCTTCTCAAATCGGTCAATGAATCGTCTGCGGAGCGTTTTTCAGGACACGTGGCATTACGGAGGGAGATGTGGGAAGCAGTCAGTTTTTAATGGATCGGGGCCATCCGTCTTCCCCATACCTGAACACAATGGTCATCGCTCTGTCCCAGGAGCACATTCAGCATCACCGCACTGAAGATTGATAGAAAGCACCGCCCTCTTCGTACCAGTTCTTTTTCCCGCCAATGAAGGGTATGTGATATCCAGGATAGTGCTATTGGGTAAAAAAGCCAGGGTTGGCGTGTTCGTGATAATCGGATGAAAACGTTCCCTTTTAAGAAGATTGAAGACCGGGATCTCCCCGGTTCAGGATTTTTTCTTGTCGTTCTTGTTCGTCTCGATGGATTTGTCAACCTTTCTGATGGAGACGCAGTTGATCACCGGATCCCCACCGACCACATACCGTTTCATGACGAGTCCGAGAACCTCCACCACGTCGCCTTTCTCGATCTTCTGACTAGGAGAGGTGAACATTTTCACCGAGATCTCCCCGCTCCTGTCAGCGATAAGAAACTGAGGCCGGTTCAGGAACTGGAAATATACCCGTTCGACAACTCCCTCGATCCTTACCGGATCTCCAATCATACCCGGGTTGATCAATTTGATCCTGACCGGGCGAGCTTCCTTTTCGTATAAGGGGGTAAGGTCCGAATACTGTTTCTGGCTCATGTAATTGAGTGCTACAGGGATGACCAGGAGCAGGATCAGGGTGGGTATGCCCCAGAGCAGGATCTGCCAGTTCCTGCTGAGGAAATAGGCGATCAATAAAAGAATGGTGAAGATCACGAACACCGCGATCGCGATGATCGAAACCCTCGGCCGTATTTTTCCGTTACTCATCAGTTCACGTAAGGTTACTTCAGGGCGGCGATCTCTTTGCGGAAGGCAACCCAGTAGATGACACCGACGAAGAAGAGTGCCCCGACGATGTTACCTATTGTGACGACGATCATGTTGTTCATCCAGAAGCCGACCCAGTTCAGGTTGGCATACCCAAGATACTTGGCGGCGGCTGCTGCCTGGGCTTCGGAGAATCCTCCGGCGGTTCCTATGCCGTTTGTGAAGATACCTGCGGAGATGAAGTATTGGTTGGCGATGGAGTGTTCGAATCCGGTGGAGACGAAGGCCATGATCGGGAACCAGATCCCGAAGAATTTGCCAATAAGGTCATCGGCGCAGATACCGAGCAGTATAGCCAGGTTGACGAGCCAGTTACATCCAACACCCTTCAGGAACGCAGACCAGAGTGCCGCGGCACCTACATACTGCACCTTGAATGAGGCAATCCCTATTGCCCTCATGCCGAATGCGGTCACAGTTCCGGCTCCAGCAGCGTTCCATGCGCTCAACGGTCCATATGCCATGATATATGCATATACGATCGAACCGATGAGGTTTCCAATATACACCCACACCCAGAGGTTGAGCACGGCAGCCCAGCTGATCTTGTGGATGAATGCTGCCATCGGGGCGAGCATTGCGTCACCAGTGAAGAGTTCTGCACCAGTGAGCACGGTTATGATAAGCCCAACAGGGAACACCGCTCCCAGAATCAGGGCATTAAACCCTGCACTGGCTGTCCCAAAGGCCTGGGCGGCATCAGATGCCACGATACCTGTTGTACAGATTGTGGCGAGGGCACCACCCATGGCGATATACGCCCCTGACATAAATCCACGAAGGATCATGTTCCAGGCGGGCAGCCCTACCTTGTATTTCCCAGCATCGCCGGCTTTGGCGACGATGGCGACTGGGGGATGAAATACCATTTTTTTCACACCTCTCGAATGTCTACCTTAACCAATAACCCCAAACTCACTTTTCGTATAGGGTCAAAATTAAAATCTTTTCTGGTGTTATTAATAACTTTCTAATTGTTTTCAGGGGCACAATTCATGTTTTTAAAGTTTAAAAGGGAGAACTCCACTGGAAAAACACCATGAGGATAAAAATCTTTGTATAAATAGTTCTTGGTCAGGGTCGATCAGACCGTTTTTCTCCTCCCGCTCGCATCCCGGGTGTATTTTCCGAGTTCTGAGTGAAGGAGCGAATCGCCAGGAAAAACCGGCCCATCGCGGCAGACCCTGCGCCCATCGGGGTCGATACAGCAGGATCCGCAGACTCCGATGCCGCACTTCATGTAACGGTGGAGGCTGAAATAGCTCTTTCTGGTCATTCCTGCAGCATCAAGGGCATGCAGGGCCGCTTTCATCATCTTTTCCGGGCCGCAGATACAAATCTGGGTGTACTCTGAGAGGGGTATCTCCCCAAGGAGTCCTGTCACAGGCCCGTGAAACCCGGTTGTTCCATCGTCCGTTGCAGGGAGGACCTTGCTCTTCCGGGAAAGTTCAGGGATAAACAATAGTTCATCAGCTGTTCTTGCCCCAATGAGAAGGCAATCAACACACCCTTTCATGACCAGTGGGCGGAGCGGTGCGGCACCGACTCCCCCGGCAATGGCCAGGGTGCCTTTTTTTCCAGGAAATCCGTTTCCAAACGGCCCCCGGATCCCCAGCTTATCCCCGGGCCCGGCCTGAAACAGCGCCCCGGTTGCATCACCCACTCTCTGCACGGTGATGGCATCAGCCCGCGAAAGCGCCATCGGTATCTCATCGATGCCCGGGATCGTCACCATCACGAACTGGCCTGGCCGGAAAGAAAATCCCGGTGAGAATGAGAACGTCCTTACCGTAGGGGTTTCCCTGGTTATCGTGGTGATCTGTACTACCTGCAATGGCTCCTCACTCATGGGCGCACCCCACAATGGAATCGGAAGGGACCCCATCACTCTGGTAGAGATCAGAAGCAATCGACCGGAAAATACCGGGATCATCCTTAACCGCGGTTCCAATCTGGACTGCAGAAGCCCCGGCCATCATCATCTCAATCACATCACTGGCGGAGGATATCCCGCCGCACCCGATGATCGGAATCCGGCATGACTCGTAGAGTTCGTATACGCATCGGAGAGCAACCGGAAATATTGCCTTCCCTGAAAGCCCGCCATACCGGTTTCCCAGTGCCGGCCGCTTCAGATCGGTTGAGATTCTCATGGCCTTCAGCGTATTTATTGCAACAATGGCAGAGGCCCCCCCCTGTTCAGCCGCCTTCCCACAGAGGGTGATATCAGTCACATTCGGAGTGAGCTTCACCCAGGTGGGTATCCCGAGGCTGCTTACTGCCCGCGTACATGCTTCCACAAGAGCAGGGTCCGTTCCCAATGCAGATCCATATCCTGCCGCATGCGGACAGCTCAGATTCAGCTCAAATGCGGAAGCCGTCCCGGTAAACCATGAAGCCACCATCCGGAACTCATCAGGATTGCCTCCATAGATGCTGAGAATCACCGTTTTCCCTGCAAGCGGCTCTACCTCCAGTGCAAATTCGCGTGATGGGTTGGGGAGGCCCATGGAATTGAGGAGCCCCCCATAAGTCTCAATAACGCACGGACCGGGGTGCCCCTCACAGGGATACGGCCCGATGGACTTGGTGACCACTCCGCCAGCGCCGCAATCAAGTATGCGTGCAAGCGAAGATCCGGTGGTTCCCAGTATCCCCGCGGCAAGCATGAGATGGTTTGAGAGCACCACCTTTCCTATCCGTACCTCTCCCGGTACTATCCTCACTGTCAATCTCCGAATCTCCAGTACGAATATTATATTCACGCGTCCCCAATATTGATGATTATGACCAGGCTCGCCATCCTTGGCGTGGGGAGGATTGGCGGGGAGACCGCATATCTCTCGACCATACTCGGTCTTGCCGATGAGCTGGTGCTCTTCGACACGGCAAAATCCCTTCTTGATGCCCAGATACTCGACCTCTCCCATACTGGGATCGATATAGGAATAGAGACCGATTGGAACCAGGTAAAGGACGCTGATATCTGTGTTTTTTCCGCGGGAATCCCACGCAATCCCGGTGTCAGGACCCGGGCCGATCTGCTCTCCGCGAACCTTCCGGCTGCTAAGGTATGCACCCAGGCGCTCCAGGGTTTTTCAGGAGTCCTCATTACTGTCACCAATCCGATGGACATCAATAATTATTACCTTTGCAGATCCAGTGGACTGGAACCGCGGCAATGCATTGGATTCGGCGGAGATCTCGATAGTTCCCGCTTTGGTTTAGCGCTTCGCACTCACGGGATAGAGGGAACGCCGTGGGTGATTGGCGAGCACGGGGAGCATCAGGTTCCCCTCTTCTCGCGTCTCTCAACACCGGTTCAGGAACAGCTCAGGGATGAGATCCTTACAGGACTTTGCACGGCAAGCATGGAAGTGATCAAGGGGAAAGGAGGGACGGTCTTCGGCCCGGCCTGGCACCTTGCCAAGCTCATCAGGATCATTGCGAGGGACGAGAGGGCATGCCTCAGCTGCTCCTGCATCCTTGACGGGGAATACGGATTCTCACAGTGCTCTCTCGGTGTCCCTGCGATTATTGGGAAAGAGGGAGTACTCTCGATAAAAGAATGGAACCTTGATGCCTGGGAGGGAGAGAAGATGAAGAATGCAGGCACCTTTGTCATGGGTCTTTGCAGTTATCTTGGGATTTAGATATATCATGAGTCCTCACTGCTATACCCCCGGCAAAGCAACCATGACGGAAGGGACCGAACACTTCGCTGTGGATACAACCCTGGACATCGTCCAGGTCGAATATTCGACCGGCCCCGACTGCCCAGTCATTCATATTTTCGGGCGTGACCTGGAGAAGAGAGCCCGCCATGTCGAGATAACCGGATTCCGGCCTTATTTTTACGTTCTGCAGCATCAGGCTATCGCCGGATCGATCCCTGTGAATGCCAGTCTTGAAGAGGGGAAGGTGTATCGCTCCATCAGGGGAGAACCACTTATCCGGATCTATACCGTGAGGCCCGGAGATGTCCGGGATATCCGTGAACGGTTTACCCATTTTGAAGCCGACATCCCCTTTACAACCAGGTTCATGATCGACACCGGGCTTACCGGGGGGATCAAGATCCCTGCAGATTCCGCTGATTACCGGGAGATCGCTCCGGCAGATATCAGCAGTAATGCCCGGATCTGCATACTCGATATTGAGTGTGAGGATATCCGTGGTTTCCCTGAACCGGGACGTGACGCGGTCATCTGTATCACCTGCCATGATTCATTTGATGATCACTACACGAGCCTCATCTGGAGTGGAGGGAGAGATGGATGTGATCTCTCGGTTCTCTCGGACAAGGAAAGTCTCAGGAATGGATGTTTCAGCAGGGATCGGCATACCATCAGGATGTTTGCGAATGAGAAGGAGATGTTTGAGGGTTTTGCATCGTATTTAAGGGAGAAAGACCCCGATATCCTGTCAGGCTGGAATTTCCTCGAATTTGACCTGCCCTACCTCTTGAAGCGGATGGAAGCCCTTGGGATGGACCCTGCCTCCCTCGCAAGGCTCGGTGGCCAGACCGAGCGGAATGCTATCCGGGGCCGGTCGGTATTTGATCTGCTCCAGGCATACCGGAAGATGCATGCAACCCAGCGCGAATCCTACCGGCTGGATGCCGTAGCGGAAGCAGAGGTAGGAGAGACGAAGGTGCGGTATACCGGGACGATCAGTGACCTCTGGAAGAGGGATCCCTGCCTTCTCGTCGAGTATAACTTCAAGGATGTAGAACTGTGTGTAGCCATCAATGAAAAGAACCGGATCATCGAGTTCTACCGGGAGATAGCCCGGTATGTCGGCTGTCCGCTTGATCGGACCCTCAACTCATCCAGTGTCATCGATGTCTTCGTGCTGAGGAAAGCGCATGGCAGCTATGTGCTCCCCTCCAAAGGATTTGCCGCATCCGAGGAGTTTGAAGGGGCTACCGTATTTGAACCGAGTCGCGGCGTCCGGGAGAACGTTGTGGTACTTGACCTTGCCTCTCTCTACCCCATGGCCATGATGACCATCAACGCATCGCCTGAGACAAAGGACCCTGCCGGTGAGCTGAAAGCTCCCAATGGTATCCGTTTCAGAAAAGCCCCTGATGGTCTGACACGGAGTATCCTTTCCGATCTGCTGAGTGAACGCGAAGAAAAGAAAAGAGAGAGGAACCGATATCCGTTCGGATCCGATGAATACGTCATCTATGACATTCAGCAGAATGTCCTGAAAGTGATCATGAATACCTACTACGGGGTGAGCGGGTACACGCGGTTCCGGCTGTACGACCGTGAGATCGGTGCGGCAATCACCTCTGTCGGGAGGGCTATCATTGAGCACACCCGCGGTGTGATTGAGGAAATGGGGTATCATGTCATTTACGGTGATACTGATTCCTGCATGGTGCTTATTCCTCCCGGATCTGTTGAAAACACCATCGAGAGAGCGCGGGGGATTGAACGTGAAGTGAATGCGAGCTACTCACGGTTCGCCAGGCAGGAACTGAACGCTGATACCCATTACTTCTCCATCAAGTTCGAAAAGATTTACCAGCGCTTTTTCCAGGCCGGAAAGAAGAAGCGGTATGCAGGCCGCCTCATCTGGAAGGAAGGCAAAACCGTTGATGAGATCGATGTGGTCGGGTTCGAGATACGAAGGAGCGATTATCCCCAGATCACAAAAACCGTTCAGAAACGCGTGATGGAGATGATCCTTCATGGCGAACAGTATGAAACGATCAAAACGTATCTTGGAGAGGTGATCAAGAGCTACCGCGCTGGAAGGTACAGCCTTGATGAGATCGGGATTCCGGGAGGCATCGGTAAGGACCTGCTCGATTACCAGACCGATGATGCCCATATCCGCGGGGCAAAATATGCCAATGAGCATCTGGGCATGGAGTTTGCTAAGGGAAGTAAGCCAAAAAGGGTCTATATCAGGAATGTAAAGGAAAAGTACAAGAAGACCGACGTGCTCTGTTTTGAATATGGAGATCAGGTCCCTTCAGAATTCCAGGTAGACTGGGAGCTGATGCTCCAGAAGACACTCCAGCAGCCGATATCCCGGATCATCGAAGCACTGGGGTGGTCATGGACCGATATCGATCCTTCCAGGACAACGCTCGCGATGTGGGGTATCGGGTGAACGGAGTATTGACGATGGGAAGAGGGGATGGTTGCCCCGCAGAATTGTCCTTTTCCAGACACCGTATGCATCCTTTTTAAAAGTTGTTCTGCTCCTATAATCCCAAATCTGAATAGTTCCCTCATGTCAGGGCATATGCCGAGGGGGTCAGGGGATTGTCACACCATTTTGGTAGCAGGGAGTTGGGATTCCCTCTCTGCATCGACGAAAAAAGGGATGCCTTCCAACCCTTCCTTCTGGTTATTCATGTTCACGGACATACCGTATGCCCGCCGGCTCCTGGTAGTCGGTCTTGATGACAATAGTCCCGGAGACCCTGTTAAAGAGCCTGAGTTTCTTCCCTGGCATTCCGAACCATCCAATCAGGCAGTCGAACGGAAGGAGAAAGGATTTTCCGAAGCTCTCAATGAATGCTGCGGGGAACCTGACGGGTTTTCCTGACCGGTCGGTAACCTTAAGGTTCATCACCATCTTTCCGATCGACTGGCCTGTATACCCTTCCATAACGGTCCAGTAGATGAGAAATCCGGTACTTCGTACCAGGAAGTCAAACGGATTCCCCGCCAGGATTCCACTGAAGAAATGGAACGGGTTGGAGAAGATATTCAGGACAAGGCTGACAAGAATAAAATCGATCAGCCAAGCCCAGAACCTCGAGTCCCATCGCGCGAGGTGGAGGGTCGCAATCTCATCGTCTTCATCTCCCATTTCAGATCCTCTTCTAGGTACCATCAGCCGCATTTTTTAATAACTCTCTCATTCGGTTCACGATATCTGTATCCTTCGGATATGAATGGATTTGCTGGGAGAACGCCGATCCCATTCTCTGTGGATAGTGACCCTGATATGTGGTGTATTCAGAATTGGAGGAGAGTTTATCCCGGGCAAACGGAATTAACCTCCCGGGACGACCAGAATAATTGTGGAATATCATGCAGGAATGACTGCCCAGGGCATCCCTCGGATTGTAATTGCTGGAACCCATAGCGGATGTGGGAAGACAACCGTTGCAAGGGGGCTTATGCAGTCTCTCCGGAAACGGGGGCTGATTGTACAACCTTTCAAGGTTGGGCCTGATTTTATCGATCCCACCTATCATTCCAGTATCACCGGGCGGATCTCCCATAACCTCGATCCTTTCATGATGGGAGAGGACGGGGTAAGAGAGACATTTTTAAGGGCTTGCAAGGGTGCCGATATCGCCATCATCGAGGGGGTGATGGGATTATTTGACGGGCTTGATGGGACTGATGATGCGAGCACCGCCCATGTGATGCGCATCCTCAAGGCACCTGCCATTCTGGTGGTCGATGTGCGAGGGATGTCGCGGAGCGCGCATGCCCTCATTGGAGGGTTCAGATCATTTGACCGTACCCTTGACCTGAGGGGGATTATCTTCAACCGCCTGGGAAGTTCCCGTCACCGCACGATGATTGAGCGGAATCTCACGGTCCCCGCATACGGATGGATCCCGCGCGATCCGTGCCTCACGGTGGAGAGTCGTCACCTTGGCCTGAAAATGGCATTTGAGCTTGAAGAAGAACCCCGTTCACTTGATGTGGTCGGCAGTTCCTGCGATATGGAGGGACTTCTTTCTGTTGCGTCATCTGCCCCCCCCTTACCCCCCGATATCCCTCAGAAGCGATCACCCGAGGCAAAGGTTCGTATCGGCATCGCATCGGATGCCGCATTCTGCTTTTACTATCAGGATAATCTCGATGCTTTACATGCTGCAGGCGCAGATCTGGTCATGTTCTCCCCCATCAGAGATCCGCTGCCTGAAGCCGATGCCTACTACTTCGGTGGCGGCTATCCCGAACTGTATGCCCCGGCTCTTGCTGCATCTCCATGCCGCTCTATGCTGATAGGTGCCGCTGAAAATGGGATTCCGGTATACGGTGAATGTGGAGGGCTCCTCTATCTCTCCGAATATCTTCTTCTGGAAGGGGGTGAATATCCAATGGCCGGGATCCTGCCGGCAAGGGCAGAGATGACCAGCCAAATCCAGGCACTCGGATATTCTGACGGCACCTTTTTGGGAGGTCCCCGAATGTCGGTACCTGGTAGTCAGGTCCGGGGCCATGAATTTCATTATTCAACAATAGACCCGGAGAGAGATGCCCGTTTTTGTGTCAGACTTACCCGGGGAAAAGGGATCGTTGACGGGAATGACGGACTCTTCTGCAACGAGACAATCGGCGTCTATACCCACTCCTATTTCTCCGGCCGGTTTGTTGCTGCCTTTGTGGATGCGGCTGCCCGGTGCCGGAAATCATAAGCACCCCTGTTCGCATATCCTTGTGGTGTAGCCCCTTTCCAGGCAAAGATCGCCACAAAGTCATAAAGTGAGATCAACACCTACCAGTTTTCCAGGGACAGATATGCATACGATGAGGAGTGATGAAGTCAAGCAGGGCTATCAACGTGCACCCAACCGGGCGCTGCTCCGATCGCTTGGGGTCACCGATGAGGAATTTGACAGGCCGTTTATCGGGATAGCAGATGCATGGAACGATATCGTGCCCGGACATACCCACCTCCGTTCTCTGACCGTCAAGGTCCGGGAAGGGATCGCCGCCGCGGGCGGGGTTCCTTTTGAATTTGGGGTCATCGGAATCTGTGATGGCATTGCGATGGGACATGAGGGGATGAGGTATTCGTTACCTTCGCGGGAGAATATTGCCGACTCGATAGAACTGATGGCTGAAGCCCACCGGTTTGATGGGCTGGTCATGGTCGGTACCTGCGACAAGATTGTCCCCGGGATGCTGATGGCAGCTGCCCGGACCAATATTCCCTCTATACTTCTCACCGGGGGTCCCATGCTGCCCGGTTATGATGAAGGAAAGGAACTCTCTCTCATCGATGTATTTGAAGGCGTAGGGAAGGTTGCAGCAGGGACCATGGAGGAGGAGGAGCTCTGCACACTCGAGTGTTGCGCCATGCCCGGCTGTGGCAGCTGCCAGGGGCTTTATACAGCAAATACCATGGCATGCATGACTGAAGCAATGGGGATGTCTCTTCCCGGGTGTGCTGCAGCACCGGCAGTAGACGCCGAAAAGCTGCGAATAGCACGCAAGACTGGAGAACGGGCGGTAGGCCTTGTGAAAGAGGGAGTTGCCCCTCGTGATATCATCACCACTGCAAGCCTGGAGAATGCCATCCGGGTGGACATGGCGCTTGGGGGAAGCACCAACACGGTCCTCCATCTCATGGCTATTGCCACTGAAGCCGGGGTTCCCCTTGACATTGATGCATTCAACCGAATCGGCTGCCGGATCCCCCACCTGTGCCACATGATGCCGGCAGGCCCCCATTCGGTCCTTGCCCTGCATCGTTCAGGGGGAATACCGGCAGTACTCAATGCACTTCAGCGCGAGCTTGAAGATGCTCCGACAGTGTCCGGAAATTCCATCAAGGAGATAGCACGCAAAGCCAGGATCCCGGCTGTGTCAATCATTCAGTCTGTCGAAACACCGGTGAATCCCGCAGGCGGACTGAGGATTCTCAAGGGAACCCTTGCACCCACGGGAGCCGTAGTGAAATCGGCAGCGGTCAGCCATGAGATGTGGCACCACCAGGGCCCGGCAAGGGTTTTTGATGGGGAGAAAGAGGCAATGGATGCAATCCTCTCCCGCCATGTACGGGAAGGTGATGTGGTCGTAATTCGCTATGAGGGGCCACGCGGGGCCCCGGGGATGCCTGAAATGCTCTCCCCGACATCAGCGCTGATGGGGCTAGGGTATACCCGAGTTGCTCTTGTGACAGACGGGAGGTTTTCTGGTGGGACCCGGGGTCCCTGTATCGGGCATGTCTCGCCAGAAGCAGCAGCAGGAGGTCCCATCGGTCTCGTGCATGATGGGGATAGTATCGAGATCGATATACGGGAGCGGAGAATTGACCTGCATCTGTCGAAAGCTGAACTGAAACGGCGCAAGGCGTTCTTTGCCCCGAAACAAAAAAAACTGGCAGGGATTCTTGCCCGCTATGCCAGAATGGTAGGCCAGGCTGATAAGGGAGCGGTACTAGAAAGATACGATTAATTGTAATGTTCCTGACATCAGGGGACTTCGGCATCTCCAGCCTGTTCTCTCTATGACCTTTTTTTTGAGTCCTTTCCCTTTTCTCCGAGTCCCTTCGGCTCCTAAATCGAAAGCGGAGGTGAAACCATATCCATCCTTTCAATAACGTTTAATGTACATCGGCTGCTATAGCTCTCCTGCAAACCATGGTCGAAAAAGTATCTTATGTTGAGGTCACCTGTTCTCATTGCGAGGGTCTCGGGTGTATATACTGTGACAAGAAAGGGTGCGTCCCTGTGAAAGCACCTGCCAAAAAGTGCCGTCATTGCGAAGGAGAGGGCTGCATTTACTGCGGGTATACCGGGTGGGCCGGGCTGAAAGGGAAATATGATTAAACTACTAGGGGCTTTCGGGATGCCCCAAGGACAAGATCAGCATATACACCGTCAGGCAGACTGACGAAATGAATGAAGGCGCTAAACCATGGTTACTGCCTGAAGACAAGGGTTCCTGCAATTTTATCATGGAGTCCTTGCTTATAAGCAGTGAATGCAATAATAATGAACCCGATGAATATCGTCAGGACTGAGAGCACCTTGCCAAAAAATCGGAGCGATCCGCGGGCAAAGGTAATGCGGTTCCCCTGCAGGTCGGTGACAGCAGCTCTGATTGCCATTTTCCCGAGTGTTGCCTGGTTGCGTGAGCTCTCAAGATAAGCAGAATAGATCCAGGGAACTATAATGAGAAAGATCAGGGCAGAAAGGAGGATCTGAGGGGGGATGACTGCGTTAACCACCTGTCCGGCAGCATTCGTTCTTGGCTGGTGATAATAATACTGGTACAACATCCTTACTGATTCTGAAACCGGGTCAGGTCTTGACAGGAGCCAAGAGATGATACCCATGGCTGCTGCCACCATCAGATCGAAGAGGATCAGAAAGAAGAGATCGATCAGTCCGCCGAGAAATCGGCCGGATAGACCGGAGAAACTCTCTGTTTTTATTGTCCCTGTTCGTTTCTTCGTAAAAGGTCTACGGGTAAGGTCTTTGAAGCTGATGCCGCATGACTGGCAAAAATTTCCCGACTGTTCTGTCTCTTTTCCGCATCTGGGACAGTACATCAGTCTCCTCCTTTGTTAACTGACAGCAGGGCACCACTTCAATGTATCGATTCTTGTTGACCCGGAGTCTGAAGACATCTCATATTTGACCTGTAGAGAGACCAAGAGAGGAGAATCTGCTTCAAAGGAGGATGTCTCTGTTTCGAATCTCCAACGAAAGGGAAAGAGAAGGGGGGGCATCTCATCTCTCTCTCTGCTCCTGATCGCGAATCTCAGCATGGGCTTCCGGATCGAATGGGTTGGTACGCATCGCAAGGGAGAACAGGAACGGGTAATGTTCCTTCAGGTGTTCCATGTAAGTCACCCATTCAAAAACCAGGAGCCTGTATCCTCGGTTGATATCATTGAGGAGATGGGTTGTATCGGGTGGGGAAAGGTGAGCTGGATCTTCCCGGAATGTCAACTCTTCTGTCAGGTGGAAGAAAGCCTGGAGAGTATCCGTAAAAGAATCATGCTCGAATATCACTGGATTTTCAAGAAGAAGCATAAGAAACTCCTTCTTCTTGGAGAGAGTTTCCTTCAGTTCAACAAGGTTCACCGCATCTGTCTCAATGCAATATGCATGGTTCTCAAGTTTGTTCTTCAATCGTTCAAAATCTGCAGAGTTCCATGTTGCTGAGATAAGGAGCTCTTTCCGGATACTTTCGATGCAGGCATCGCCCGAAGACAGAGTCCGGAGCATTCCGTTTCCAAACTCAGAAAAAAAGAGCCCTACGATCATGTTGATCTTTCTTCGCCGGGATTTCCTCTCTTCCCGCGAGATAAGGTTCTCCATGATGTCGGCAAAGACTGCAACGAAGGTGCCCACCCCTGCAATGATGATCAGTATCGTGATGGCTCTCCCATAGACATCTGCTGGAGCGATGTCACCATATCCAACCGTCGCGATGGTGACAATGACAAAATAGAATGCGTCAAAAGCCGGAAGTCCCTCTACGATCATCACCCCGAACGTACCAAGGAGGAGGATGGAGACGAGCAGGAGGAAGTATGACTGCATCCGGGAGAGGGAGAGTGCCATATCAGTACATGGACTTTCTTTCCGATATCAAACCTTGGGAACAGGTGTCGGAAGAGTGAAAATGGATCAAGAAGCGAGGTATCCCCCTCATGAGGAAGAAGCCGGGACTTGCCATCGTGATGAAACAAGGCAATACCAATGTGGGAGCCCCCCGGGTATCCTGATCCAATGACAATAATAAAGGCTGTCAGGAGGATCAGAGTATGGTTATTGGGGGGCTGCCTTTAGTATTTGAAAGGAATTTGGACGACCCATTCGGATGATGATCTGGTCGATGGGAGAGCATACATCGTAAGACCGTTCTAATTATTCTCCATTGATCTGTCTCCTGGAGAAACGCTCACCTGATTGTGTTTCTTCTGGCGATCAGGATTGTCATGCATTATTCACCATTAGTTCGAAAGCAATAAAATTATAAACTTTGAGGGGGTAACAAATATCATGCGATTAAGATTAATCTGATCGATTAATCTCATCGCTAACCAAGAGAAACCTTTCTCCTGCGTAGGCCGGTGAGATCTCATAAATGGAGATTACCCCCCCAAAATATCTCCATCTCGTTTTTGGGATCTCGCTGGAGATGGTCACCCCCCAATGACCGCCTACCACTTTTTCTGGTTTTATAACATAAGAGAATCCATACAATGGAATTCTCCTCAGCGCAAATGAGGCAATTTCCATGAACGTTCCATTAATCGATGCAGATCGGCAGGAGACTGAGGAAAGTAATAGATCTTTTCGAATAATACACAATCCGATCAGGTAATACGGTGCATCTTAGTGCCCCTTGACTTGCCGATCCTCTTCACCCTCTCTGAAGAATGCGACTGCTCTTTGATGCAAATGTTGTGATCTCACAGTGCGATTACTGGGAGACCGGGAGATACGTTCCACTTTCCCGAATACACGGTGAATATATTATTGTTTAGCGGCAATATCCCCAAAAAAAGTCCTCTTGAAGACACTACAGAAGGTAGTTTACTGTCCGGATTCTTTCGTCCCGGCGACCAATGAACTGTGCTCTGATGAGCGCGTGATCACAAAGAGGCATCGATCATTCCCCTTTGAATAACATTCTTCCTCAACTACTGTCACCGGGCTCTTCAGATGGTCAGAGAAGATTGCTGTAATTACACCATTATCGAAGGGGCAGGCTTCATGCCCGGTAACCGGGAGATCCTTGCATTCAAAGCAATCCCTCACCTCGATTGAAAGAGGTGATGTACTGCGGAGAGCTACGGTGCCAAGGTGATGCATCTCCCAGAATTGGGCGATCTTCTTCACGACACCCTCGATGCTCTCATCCGCCACAACAGGGGCAAGCACCTCCCCTATGTGGATGCCAGCCTGTTTCAGCACCGGATCTATGTTGATTCCGATGGCCATCGCTTTTACGCGGAAGCTGACAAGAAGGAAACGGAAGAACCGAGCGATTTCCTCTCCGTCGAAGGAAGAATGAAGTTTTGGGATATAGTATATTCCTGGTCTCACACGACTTTCAGGGGCTGTCAGACGGCCGATCTCATCGGCAGAGAGGGTAAGAATCCGACGCCTGTTGTCATCCGGATTGGTATGGGTGGCAATAAGTCCTGCCTCTTCGAGATCCTGGACATGTTTTGTGATGGTCGACTTGGCTTTCCCGCTTCGTTCAACGACAATCTCCAGGGGTGTTGGACCTCTTTTTACCAGATTGAGAATAAGCACCTTTACCGGACTGCTGATTGCCACCTTTTTGTGTCGTGTTGAAAAAAAGAGAACATCCTCTGTTGGTGAATCCAGTGGATACTCTGCGTTGTTCAGGAAATCCGCTTCCTGCATGTCTTTTATTATCTTGCTTCACCCTTATTTAAAATGAGTGTTCTGTAAAATCTGCCGACACCAGAGCCCTCTTTTAAACTATAAATGGCCAATAAGGATGCAGATGCTCCCTAATGTGTCGTTTATTTATCATCTGCCAGATCCATGCAGAATAAAGATTTTGCAAAACGTTCTGCATTTGGACTTTATCCCTCTGTGATGCCTGATGATTTTCCATCGTTATTGTAACCTGGTTTTTGTTTCTGCAGCAGATTCTATTCCCTTTTCAGGAATAGCACTGAAATGTCTCATGAACTCACTGAAATGTAAATTGAACATTTACGGCGGGGAAAAGGATGATGGGAACTCCAGAATTAAAGGATTTTCCACTGCAAAGAATAGGAAGCGGACCGTACCTCACAAGTTACGCCAAAATCGGGAAAACAGCGGGCCTGAAGGGATTTGAACCCTTGACCTACGGATTAAGAGTCCGTCGCTCTTCCGAACTAAGCTACAAGCCCGTGATTTGACCTATACCATTGGTTGTGCCTCATTGATAAACCTTTCGAGTTCGCATGATTTCTTGCCCGGATCGGGAAATGGAGCATGTAACGTGTTCCGAAACCCTGGAGGCACTCATAAAATTGTAACCATTATATCCTGTCGGGTTTACATCTAATCTGATATGGCAGATTCGGCGCAGAATGGGAGCAGGGAACGGGTATTGTATGCCGTGCTGGGATGCGGCAGCACGGGATACCATGTACTGCAGGAATTGCAGAGCAGTACGGGGAATGTTCTCGTGATGGATAAAAATGAGGATCGCGTCAGGGAACTAAGGGACCAGAGGATCGATGCTGTGCGCCGTGACATCTCCGCCCTGGATTTCCTCTCAGGCATTCCTGCGATTGAGATCGCGTTTGTCCTTACCGGTGATAACGAAGCCAACCTTGCTGCTGTTAAAGCGCTCAGGGTAGCGTACCCCCATTCCCGGATCATGGCCCGGGCTACAGATCCCCTTGTTGCGCGAAACCTGGAAGAGGCCGGGGCAGATTTTGTCCTCAACCAGAACCAGCTGATGGCCAAGGCTGCAGTCTACCAGATCAACAAGGTGTATGCCAATCGCGTCTCCCAGCGCCTTTATTCCCTCCTCTCTTCATGGGAGGGAACTCTCGGGATTATCACCCATAAAAATCCCGATCCCGATGCCATCTCAAGTGCGCTCGCCCTTGCCGTCATCGCGAAAAATGCCAACCCGAACCGGCTGGTATGCCGGATCTTTTATGATGGGATTATCGGGCACCAGGCAAACCGGACCCTTGTCAACCTCCTTGAGATCAAGATGGAGAAGATGGATCCCGCGGTACTCCAGGAATGTACTTACCTTGCCCTTGTTGATTCTCCCGCCCCGGGCGTGAATAATACTCTTCCCTCGAAAACACGGGTGCATATCGTGATCGACCACCATGAGGATGGCAAACTTGCTGAATCGCCTGCACTATTTGTCGACAGCAGGCCAGGCATTGGGGCAACTGCCAGTATCCTCTCCCAGTATCTGCAGGAGCTGGATATCAGTGTTGACAAACAGGTTGCCACCGGTCTTCTCTATGGGATTCGGTCGGATACCCGCGATTTTTCCCGGAATGTCACTCCACAGGATCTGATTAACGCGGCCTTTCTCCTCCCCCTCACCGACAATTCACTTCTCGACCAGATTATGTCACCCTCGCTCTCTGAAGAAACGCTCGATATTCTCGGAACCGCGATCGCGAACAGGAAGATCCAGAGCGGGTATCTCTTCTCCAATGTCGGTTTTATCAGGAACAGGGATGCACTTCCCCAGGCAGCAGACCTCCTGATAACTCTTGAAGGTGTCAACACGGCGCTTATCTATGGCATCTCAGATGAAGCGATCATCATGTCAGCCCGGAACCGGGATGTCCGGCTCCATATCGGCAACGTTCTCAAGGAGGCATTTGGGACGATGGGGGAAGCAGGGGGGCACCCAACCATGGCCGCAGCCGTTATCCCCCTCTCTTTTTTCAGCCTCGCCAAATCCAAAGTGGATCTCCTCTCCCTTGTCACGGAACCACTCCTGGGCAGGTTTGCAAACATTGTCGGCCTTGAAAGCGAGGTCAGAAATGGAATTTGAGGAATGGGAGCCCTATTATCAGGAAATTCTTGAATATTTTGGTATCATAAGGGAGGATGATGAGAGGGCTGCCCGCATCCTCGCGTCCCTGATTGCGAAGGATGACTGCAGCCTCCTTTCATCCCTTTGCAGGGGCCGGATCGTCACTGTATGCGGAAATGCCCCCACCCTCCCTGATGAAACCGATCATATGGAAGGGAGCATCTTTGCAGCCGATGCAGCAGCTGGTGTCCTGTATGAGTCCGGTATACGGCCGGACGCAGTCTTTACTGACCTGGATGGGGCGGCAGAGTCCTTTCTTGAGATGAATCGAGAGGGAACGATTATGGTCATCCATGCCCATGGGGATAATATCCCTCTACTGCAGTACTGGGTTCCCCTTTTCCCTGGGCCAGTTGTCGGTACCACCCAGTCGCAGCCAGTCCTTCCTCTTCATAATTTTGGCGGTTTCTCTGATGGGGACCGTGCAGCATTCGCTGCCGATGCGCTCGGAGCAGAACGGATTGTTTTTGTGGGATTTGAACTAGACGACATGAACGTGGGTCCCATGAAGAGAGGAAAACTGATGTGGGCCCGTCGTCTTCTCCGGCTGATCGGATATGAATGCTGATGCAGTGATCATCGATGGGTACGTTGATGAACCCGCGTGTCTTGGGGTGCCCCCGTATATCTCTCCTTATGTACGAACGATAGCCGGGGTCTTAACAGCGCATGGAATCGAGCCGCGCTACGTTACCATCGACCAGGTCAGGGAGAATCCAAGCATTCTTACTCCCGTCCCCGGCGGCATTGCAATCATGATAGCCGGTGTGACGGTACCCGGCAAATACCTTGGAGGAACTCCCGCGACTCTCACTGAGATCCAGCAGATCGGAACACAGCTCAGGGGAATGAACCGGCTTATCACCGGTCCTGTCCTTTTTGGCTATTCGGGAGGTGGAGGCGAGCGGGCAGTCCGGAAGATGATCTCGGGGTTCGATCACCACCTTACCGGTTCACCTGCAGAATCCCTTGACGACTGGCTTTCTGGTGGAACAATACCTGGTAATCACTCCTATCAACGTTCTGATCCCTGGGCAGTAACCGGGAGTAGCATTATCCGTCAGCACCCTGCCTTCCCGCACATCATGTGCGAGGTCGAGACAGCCCGCGGATGTACACGTCAGGTGACTGGCGGTTGTTCCTTCTGCACCGAGCCATTCTACGGACATCCCCGTTATCGGACGATCGAGGGGATTTATCACGAAATATCAGCACTGTATGCTGCCGGAGCCCGGCATTTCCGCCTGGGAAGACAACCTGACCTTCTCACCTATGGTGCCGGCCAAGGGGAATTTCCGCGGCCACAGCCGGAACTTATCGGCAAACTGTTTCAGGCTATCCGGTCAGCCGCCCCCGGGCTGCAAACACTTCATATCGACAATATCAATCCGGGTACCCTTGCACGGCATCCGGAAGCAGGACGCAAGGCGCTCGAGGAGATTGTCCGGTACCATACTCCAGGGGATGTTGCTGCATTCGGCATGGAGACTGCTGATCCGATCGTAGTCAGGACGAACAATCTTAAAGCAGATCCTGATGAGGTGATGGAAGCGATCCGGATTGTAAACGAAGTCGGAGGAGATCGGAAGGAGGGCATACCCGATCTGCTTCCCGGCCTGAATTTTATTGCCGGACTTGCCGGAGAGACAAAAAGAACCTTTCTTTTGAATGAACAGTTCCTCGACCGCGTCCTCGCATCGGGGCTTCTGGTCAGACGCGTAAATATACGCCAGCTGATGCCGTTCGAAGGGACACAGGCTTATGACGATAACACTCTTGGGAAGCATACCTCCCAGTTCAGGGCATTCAAAGAGTATGTCCGGAAAAAATTTGATCTGCCAATGCTGAGGCAGGTGTACCCCATTGGCACGATCCTGCATAACGTTATCATCGAGGAAGAGGGAGCTCTCTCTTTCGGGCGGCAGATGGGATCCTATCCCATCCTTGTGGGAATACCCGTTCGTCTTAAGAGGCATACGGTCCTTGATACAGTGGTCGTGGACCACGGGATGCGATCCCTAACTGGTTTACCGGTACCCGTTCAGGTAAATCTCCTCCCCAGCACAGCTCTGAAATGGATACCTGGAATTGGTCCTGCTGCTGCTGCGAGGATTGTGGGAGCAAGGCCACTTCCGGGACTTGCCGCATTCCACGGGATAGCCGGAACAACCCCTGTCGATCACCTCCTTGCATTTACACGTCCTTCAGCTCAATAACCTTCATAATATCTGTTCGTGTCACGATGCCAAGGAGCTGGTCACCCTCCATCACTGGGATCCTACCAATATTATTCCCTGACATGATCCGGAGGGCATCGATAACGGGAGCACCTGGTGGGAGGGCAATCACTCCCCGGGTCATGATGTCCCGGACCAGCATTGCATCCCGATCAAGAGCAGGGATCTTGTGCACATCAGCAAGCGTCACCATCCCGGTTACATGGCCCTTCTCCTCAACCGGAAAACCAAGGTGTTTTGTTGAATACATCAGGTCAATCACTTCCCTGACCGGGAGATCCGGGGAGACTGTCAGCACACCGACTGCCATAATATCACTGACCTTGACATCTTTGAGGAGAAAATTGTACTTTATTGCCGTTGATTCCTGACTTGCCCCGATATAGATAAAGAATGCGATAAGGATCAGGATCGGATTCAGGATAACTACCCCGGCTATGCCGAAGAGTACCGCAAAGACTTTGCCAACGTCTGCCGCAATACGGGTAGCTTTCGGAAGTGACATCGACCGGGCCAGAAATGCACGGAGGACTCTTCCACCATCCATCGGGAAGGCAGGCAGGAGATTAAACGCAAACAGGAACACATTCAAGAGGCCCAGGTAGCCAAACATGAAGACGAATACTCCCGCTACAGGAGGATTGCCGGTATATGCTCCAGCAATATACGTGGCAGCAATGCAAAGGATACCCACAACCAGGCTTGTGAGGGGACCGATCGCAGCCATCGGCAGTTCTACCCTCGGATCAGGTGTCTCCTCCTCCATTGAAGATATTCCTCCAAAAATAAGCAGGGTGATGCCGTTTATTTTGATACCCTTGCTCCTGGCCAGGATGGAATGTGCCAGCTCGTGTATAAGGACACCGGAAAAAAGCCCGATCGAGACGATAACCCCGAGGATATAGGGCATGTATCCTGCAGAAATAATGCTCGTATCGATCGGGATCCGGAAGATCGTGCTGATCAAGTCCGTTGTCTGGAGGATCTGACTCCCGATGATCCAGGCAAAGAGGGGAATGATGAGGAGGAATGTCCAGTGCAGCTGGATGGGAATCCCATAAAAGGTCCCGATTTTCAGCGAGCCGTTCATAAAAGGAGTATATTTTTATGCGAATAGTATATATCATTCATTGATTAGGATGAAAAATCAGATTACCGAAATGTTCGATCGCAAGGTCTACACCGAGAAGAGTGTTTTTGTCGGTGAAGTGGAGGATGTCCTGATTGACGTCGAATCAAAGAAGATGGAATCGATCGTCGTGGGGAAGCTGAACCAGCAGCTGGTGGATATCAAGAATTACAAGGGACTGAAGATACCCTTCCGGATTATCAGGAGCATCGGGGACATTGTTCTCATCCGCCACCTGCCGGGTGCTTTCAGGGCTGAAGATATCTGATAACCAGCCAGGATTCGGATCCTCCCCTTCCGGGAGAATCCTGTCCGGTTTTTCTGGGATGCTTTCCTGCTGAATGGTCCCACGTATGAGAGTGCCAGCAAGTGCCCGGATGGAAGAATTTTATCGAATACGGGATTCATGATATGAAAAGGCGCGAAATATTCAGCAACCTGCTTTCTGTACCTCCTGTATTTGTGCGTCTTGACGGACGGGGATTTCACCGGGTAGCAGAAGAGTGGGGACTGATGCGGCCTTTCGACGACCGATTTGCCCGGGCTATGGCCCGTGTCAGCGAACAGCTTATCACCTCCAGTGGACTCTCCCCGGATCTCGCTTTTACCTTTTCTGATGAGATAAACCTCTATTTTTCACATGTTCCTTACTCAGGCAGAGTGGAGAAGATCGACTCGATAACCGCATCCTATGCTGCAAGTGCCCTGACAATCGAGATGTCATCCCCGTTTCCTGTTGCGTTTGATGCCCGGATCATCCAGGTAAGCCCCCACTATGCTCTCCAGTATCTCATCGACCGGCAGGCAGAGGCATGGAGGAATCATAGCAACTCATACTGTTATCAGACCCTGGTTGGAGAGGGAAAAGATTCCCATGAGGCCGCCCAGCTGTTAAAGGGCCTTTCCTCTTCTGAACTGCATGAGATGATGTTCTCACGGGGACTCAATCTCGCGAAAACCCCGGCATGGCAACGGCGTGGCATTTTCGTTTACAAGACTGCAAAAGAGATTGAAGGGTTCAACCCGGTCGAAAAAAAGATGGTAAAAACTATCCGTACCTCAGTCAAGTGTATCTCTGAACCGCCAGTCTTCTCCTCACCTGAAGGCCGTCTGTTTCTTTCCGGTTTGATCCGTGAACTTTGATATGCCGATCACTGCCTGGATACCTTCGATGTCCCAGTCTCTTTCGAGTTCAAATGATCCATTCATGGAGAACGAGGATCCTGGGGAGATCCTGATCGATCCCGCACGTACCTCCTCCTGGATTACGTCTTCCCATCTTCCCTGGAGAAGTGAGCATACTCGTTCATCATCTATGACAATGCCTGCCGTGATGTAATCCTCGACATTCAGATCCCTTTGCCGCCGCATCTCCTGAATTCGCCGGATCACTTCGCGGGCATACCCTTCTGCTTCAAGGTCAGGCGTGAGGGTGACATCCACATAGACTGTTCCCCGTTCCATAGGCGCCTGAAAGAGATTGGGGGGAAGTTCTTCTAGAAAGGCGACATAGCCGGGCTGGATCGGGTACACCCCGTCGCTTCCAGCAAGGGTCACCGTTTCACCCTTGTCAAGGGGTGACTTCAGGGCAGCGGCATCTGCGGACCTTATCAGTTCGCGCACTATCGGGGCATTCTTTCCAAATGCCGGGCCAAGGGCTTTCATCACTGGTTCGGCCTTCCATCCGATCCGGTCATATGTTCCACGGACTACGCGGACAGCCCGTGCATTTGCCCGATCTTTGCAGATTGATGAGAGTGATTCAAGAGCTGCGATGACATCGTCATCATCGGTAACGACCACGATCTCGGAGACCGGCCAGCGTAGTTTTCTCTTCCCTGCCTGCCGTGCATTGGCCGATGCCTCATCAAAAGAACGAACGATATCCATTGAATGTTCTATCACGGTGTCAACGAGGCTCTCGTCTCCCCCCCACCAGTCGGTCATGTGAATGCTCGGTGGATCTGACAATGTCCGGATATTCTGGTACATCATCTCGGTGATATGGGGAATAAATGGTGAAAGGAGCCCGCAAAGTCGCCGGATTACATAGTACATCGTCTCGTAGGCTGTAGCCTTTACCTCAGAGGTTCCCTCAAGCCACATTCTGGGCCTTACCAGCTGGACATACCACCGGGAAAGGTCTTCAAGGATGAACTGGATGAGTGCCCGGGTAGCCCGGTGGAGCTGACGCTCCATCATAGCTTTGCTGACGATAAGAGCACAGGAATTGATCCGGGAGATTATCCACCGATCCTCGGGCGCCATGGAACCCAGCCCTGAACGGAGAGCATCATCATCCCATGTCCCGTCTGCGGTGGTATATGGTTCATAATGGTCAAGGATCATATAGGGAAGGGGGAACCGGTAGACATTCCAGTAGATGTTGATCGCCCGGTTCACCGTCTTTACCCCCTCCCAGTTGAACTTGAGATCGTCCCATGGAGCACTTGAAGAGAGTACGTACAGACGCAAAACATCAACCCCTTGTGTCGTCACCACCTCGTCAGGGGTAACGACATTTCCGAGGCTTTTACTCATCTTCCTGCCTTCAGCATCCAGGGCGAAACCATGCATCAGCACACTCCGATAGGGGGAGCATCCGAATGCAATGGTACTGGCGCCAAGCTGGGAGTAGAACCATCCCCTGGTCTGATCCTGCCCCTCGGTGATAAAATCGGCCGGCCACAGGCGTTCAAATGCCTCTCTCTCTCCCGGAAACCTGAGGGTAGCCCACGAAGCGACTGCCGAATCAAACCATACGTCAAAGATGTCCTCGACCCTGCGCATTTCTCCGCCGCATTTACATGAGACCGCGATCTCATCGACAAAAGGACGATGAGGATCAGTGATGGATCTCCCGCTTGCCTCTTCGAGCTCACTGAAAGTGCCAAATACCCGGTGTGTCCCGCAGGATTTGCATTCCCATATCGGGATGGGGATGCCCCAGTACCGCTGTCGAGAAATACACCAGTCACGGGCTTCCTTGATCCAGTCATAAAAGCGTGCACTCCCTGCCCATTCAGGGTACCAGAGAACTTTTTCGACCTCGTCGAGCATCCGGTCCCTTATTGCGGATGCTTTCAGGAACCACTGTTCGGTGGCACGGAAGATGATTGGGGTTTTGCACCTCCAGCAGTGTCCATAACGGTGGGTCACGGACTCCCTGGCAAGGAGATGATGGCCGAGATCATGGAGGACAACAGGATCTGCCTCCTTGATGAACATCCCTTCCAGAGTCCCTGCTTCGCGTGTAAAACGCCCTGAGGCATCGACAGGACAGATGATTGGCAGATCCTCACGACATCCGAGGAGGTAGTCATCCCATCCATGTCCTGGTGCAATGTGCACCATCCCGGTATTTTCAAGAGTGACGAAATCAGCCGTGACAACCCGGTGCGCGATAGTGCGTTGGAGAGTCACCGTATCTTCAATTGGGGACGAATAGGTCAGTTCCGTCAGTTCGACACCGTTGATCTTTTCGATCAGCCGGTAGTCCTGATATCTGCCCTTCCGGAGCACTGATTCGACAAGATCCTCAGCCATCCAGAGAATCTCCTTTGCTCCGTCCCTGACCGCCTCGACACGGGCGTACACGATGTCGGGGTGGACTGCGACCGCCACATTCGCAGGAAGAGTCCAGGGGGTGGTCGTCCAGATGACAAGGTACTCATGGTCCTTTCCTGTCAGGGGAAACTTGACATAGATCGATGGATCGGTGACATCGGCGTAATCGACTTCAGAGTCAGCAATAGCGGTGGCACACCGTGGACACCAGTTGACCACCCGGTGACCCCGTTCGAGCATCCCCTCTTCGTCAGCGCGGGCAAGTGTCCACCATGCAGCCTCGATATATTCCGGCTTCATTGTCTGGTAGGGATCGGCAAAATCAAGCCAGATGCCAAGCGCTTCGAACTGCCTGCTCATCACTTCCATGTTGGCAGCGGCAAAAGTCCGGCATTTCTCGATAAAGTTCCCGATTCCGAATTGCTCGATATCTTTTTTTGAGACAAATCCGAGTTGCTGCTCGACTCTCACCTCGATAGGAAGCCCGTGCATGTCATAACCGGCGCGTGCAATAACATTTCTCCCGGTCATCCTGGTATAGCGGAGAATGCTGTCCTTGATGATCTTGTTCCAGGCCGTGCCGAGGTGAATGTTACCCGTCGTATAGGGAGGCCCGTCTACAAAGAAAAAGTCAGGGTCTGAAAGGTGGAGTTCTCGTGTCTTTTCAACGATCGCCTCTTCCAGCCAGAACTGGCGGATCGATTCCTCAATCTCGTTTGCATGGTAACTGCTGGTGACTTCCTTCAACGGGATCCCCCGAACGCTTGTAACAAACCCGCGACAACCTCTGCCTGCGCGTATATTCCAGAGATATTGTCCCCGCGACCACAAAGTATTTTCTTCAAAGATGTGCAGCGCTGTTAGGAGTACCGGGATGGATGAATATCCGTTTCTTATCGGTGGGGAGTGGCGGATCGGTGCCATCGACCCCCTAGAGATCTGTTTCCCCTACACGGGAGAACCTTTCGCGAAAGTTCACCAGGGTGTTGAACAGGATTGCCGGGATGCGATCTCCTGCGCTGCAGGATCGGTCCGGGTTGCACGAACTCTCCCTTCGGGAGAACGCAGCCGTATCCTGTCGGAACTTGCTGACCTCGTGAAGAGTAACACCCCTGAATTCGTGAAGATCCTGACCCTTGAAGGAGGGAAGACCCGTCAGGTTGCAGAACAGGAAGTGGCAAGGGCGTGCATCACACTCCGCATATCGGCAGAAGAGGCGAAAAGGATCAATGGGGAATTCCTTCCTCTCGATTGGACCCCTGATACGGAGGGGAGATTCGGGATCACAAGGCGCGTCTCTCTCGGCCCTGCATTGGCTATCATCCCGTTCAATTATCCGCTGAACCTTGCGTGCCATAAGATCGGGCCTGCCATCGCATCGGGAACACCCCTGGTGCTGAAGCCGGCTTCGGTGACGCCGGTCTCTTCGCTGATGCTTGGGAGGCTTGCACTAAAGGCTGGCCTTCCCCCGGATATGCTGAGTGTTGTCCCCTGTTCAGCGGCAAAGGCAGAAGCAATGGTCCGCGATCCCCGCATCGCGCTCCTCACCTTCACTGGCAGCCCTGAGGTGGGCTGGCACCTGAAGGAGATTGCAGGAAGAAAGAAGGTCCTTCTCGAACTCGGAGGAAATGCAGCGGTCATCGTTCATTCCGACGCGCAATTGCCCTATGCCGTGTCCCGTATCGTAAGCGGGGGATTTACCAATGCCGGGCAGGTCTGCATATCGGTCCAGAGAGTCTATATCGAGCAGTCTATCTACCGGAGTGCGGTGGCAATGATCCTTGACCGGATCGCTGCGCTGAAAACAGGCGACCCGAGAGATGCGGATACAGACGTGGGTCCTTTGATATCAACCGAATCTGCAATCAGAGCGGAGACCCTGGTTCAGGAGGCAGTGAAGGAAGGGGCAACACTTTTATACGGCGGAACAAGGAAAGGGGCTCTCTTCTCCCCGTCCGTGCTTGCCGCTACTACCCCCACGATGCAGGTCAACTGCGAAGAGATCTTTGCTCCGGTAATCACCCTTCACCAGTATACACGGTTCGAAGAAGCCCTCTCTGAAGTCAATATGAGTAAATTTGGTCTTCAGATGGGAGTATTCACCAATCATTTCCCCTTCATTCTCCAGGCCTTTGATGAGGCAGAAGTCGGGGGTGTAATCGTGAATGATATCCCCACCTTCAGGGTTGACCAGATGCCCTACGGGGGTATCAAGGCATCCGGGACCGGGAAAGAAGGTCCCCGCTACACGATCAGGGAGATGACCGAGGAAAAACTCCTTGTCATCAATCCGAAGGGGGGATTACCATAACCGGTGACTTCCCTGACAAGCGGCAAAAGGGCCATATGCCAGTCCAGATTGCCGTAATCGGACCTGGATCATGCAGTCCGGGTGAGGCAGTTGCTGCCGAACGGGTCGGGCGCTGCATCGCCCGGAAGGGAGCGATCCTGATCTGCGGGGGTCTTTCGGGGGTTATGGAGGCAGCCTGCCGGGGCGCAAGGGAAGAATCCGGAACCACTGTCGGGATTATTCCTGGTAATGTCGGAGAGAATCCCCATCTGTCATTTATAGTCAGATCCGGCCTTGGCCATGCAAGAAACATGGTCCTGATCCAGTCATCTGACGCTGTGGTTGCCATAGGAGGCAGATACGGAACACTTTCAGAGATCGCTGCAGCATTGAAGATGGGTATCACCGTTGCCGGATACCACACCTGGGAGATACCGGGGGTGATCAGCTGCGGCACCCCCGAAGAGGCAGTCAGGGAAGCGTGCTCCGCAGCTGCCCTGTACAGGAAGAATCGTACCCTCCAAGATCTCTGAGTGTCTCCCTGAAGTGTTCAGACCTGATGGCCTCGTGAAGTGTCCTTATCCTTGGATCAGTCATATCGTCAGTCCTGATAGCAAGCTCGTACCGCTCTTTTCCGATAGGAACGAAGGAGAGGCCAAGAGCACGGGCGGCAGAATACACGCACAGGCCGGCGTCAGCCTCCCCCTGCCTGACCGCAAGGGCAACCCCGATATGCGTGGTAAGTTCTCGTTCATAACCCCGAATCGATCCGGGATCAATCCCCTGTTTTCCCAGTTCATGATCAAGGAGCATACGGGTCCCTGAACCTTTCTGCCGGTTTACAAAGGTATGGGTGGAGAGGTCGGAGAGGGTAAGCCCGTCGCGGGAAGCGATTCCTTGTTCGCGCCCCGCAACACAGACAAGGGTGATGTCTTCTCCAGGCAGGTATTGCCTCAGATAAGGAAGGTTGTATTCACCGGAAGAATGGAGAAGGTGCATCGGCGCTGCATGGCAACTGCCCCTCTTCAACGCCAGGATTCCTCCCATACTGCCGGTATGGGAGGAGTGCAGCATGACGCCCTTCTGTTGGGTCAGCTCAAGCAGGTGATCGAGCACCGGATCATGGCTTCCGGAGATAAGAAGCGTTTTGTTCGCATCTGATTCCGGGATCATAAGGGTGACCTTTACCGATTCTCCTGCCTCATACCCTTCCTTATCGGGGGGAATGCGGAGAAATGCGTGTGCCCTCACACCGCTCATCTGGACGCCTGAACCTCGCGAGAGAGGGATTGCGATACAGCGTTCTTTAATCCGGCCTATTGCAAGCAGGACATATTCACAGGTTCCGATATCTGAATGGAGACTGAGAGCAAGGTCGGCCTGAATATCTTCTGTGTAAGGCGAAGAGAGCCCGTACTGTCGCAGGAGGGGTATCATGACTTCACGGATTACCGTCAGGGCAGAGAGGGGATAGCCAGGCATCCCGATGACCGGTTTTCCATCGATCGCTCCGATGATAGCGGGTTTACCGGGTTTTATTGCAATCCCATGCACAAGCACCTCTCCCATACTGGAAATAACATCGGCGGTATAATCCCTTGTTCCCGCTGAGGACCCGGCTGAAATTATCACAATATCATTTTCCGCAACAGCATGGCAAACCCT
The DNA here is from genome assembly GCA_012516785.1 of Methanomicrobiales archaeon. Taxonomy (GTDB): domain Archaea; phylum Halobacteriota; class Methanomicrobia; order Methanomicrobiales; family Methanospirillaceae; genus UBA9949. The sequence continues at coordinate 51,735 of JAAYWH010000096.1, read as the reverse complement.
TTCAGAGATGATCTCAGGCTTATCAGGGGTAACCGGATATCGCCTGCATTCGGCACCAAGAGACCTGATCCACGCCGCAGCCATCACGGTATTGCTCTCTACGACCTGTCCCGGGGCAGGCCTTGTCCCTGATCTCACCAGTTCACTTCCCGTAGGGATCAGTCCCACCCTGGCAGTGAGGACTGGAACCTCAGATATCCCGTACGCTGCCAGAGCTCCAATCTCATGGGGCCGGATCTGGTGTGAAGAGGGAAGTATCATCTCCGATTCGGCAATATCCTCCCCGGCAGGACGGACATGCTGCCATGATGAAGCCGCTTTCCGGATTACAGCAGTATCTCCTTCAAAGGTAACATCCTCTATCATGACGACCGCATCGTACATGGGTGGGATCACATTCCCGGTGTTTACTCTTGCATAGTTCGTAAGGGTAACCGGACGCTGCTCGCTCGCATCCCACGTATCTTCATTCCTGACTGCAATACCATCCATTGCAGCGAGGACTGCTTCCGGAACTGAGTAGGATGCAAAAAGGGGGCGGGCAGTGATCCTGCCTACCGATTCTTCAAGAGGGATATCCAAAGAGATTCGACGGGAAGGAAATTTTTGTGAGATGATGTCAAGCACCTCCCGCAACGGCAGGACCGACAGGTAACGCTTTACCAGAGGATCACCTCCACCAATTCCCCTTCCTCCAACCCTTCAACCCCTGAGGGGACCCTGACAAGGCCGGCACTCCTGATAAGGGTATTGACAAGGCCGGATTTTCCAAATTCCGGGTATACCTTCCCTTCCAGGATCCGTACCCTGACATAATCCTCTCTTCCCCGTGTTGAAGGGATATTCTCCCCAAGCATCAGACGCCTCGTCAGCATCTCTTGGTCACCCTGTCCGGTCATTCCCATGAGAAGCGGTCTGGCAATCACCAGGAGAACGACAAAGGCAGATGCCGGATGTCCGGGAAGACCGATCACGGGTTTTTGTCCTGACCTCCCGATAATAGTCGGTTTGCCCGGAGCGATGGCTATCCCGTGAATAAGCACCTCTCCTGATTCCCGGATCAGGTCAGCAGTGAGGTCCCTGTCATCCTTCGAGCTGCCTCCTGAGATGATGACTGCATCACAGAGCAAGAGTGCCTTTTGGAGGATTTTTTGCAACAGGGAACGATCATCCTTTACAATCCCAAAATATTCGGGGATACATCCGGCTGACTGGAGGAATGCCCCGCACATCCAGCTGTTGATATCCCGCACCTGACTCCCGGTGGGAATCTCCCCCACCGGGATCAGTTCGTTTCCGGTTGATATCACACCTACTTTTGGTTTTCTTGTAACGGGTACCGTTGTCCTGCCGGCCGCAGCAAGTGCTGCAATCTGTCGGGATGACAACACAGTTCCCTGGGAAAGGATCACCTCACCTGCTTTGAAATCTTCTCCCTGAAGGACGATATTTTCTCCCGGTGCAGCCGGCCGTTTTACCAGTACATCGTTCCCGATCGATTCGGTATATTCAATCATTACGACCGCATCTCCCCCGACGGGAACCGGGCCACCTGTCGGGACATAAAGAACGCTGTCAGAGGGGAGTGTTTTTACTCCTTCCGTTCCCATTGCAGCACGTCCGGAGAGATTGAACAGGGCCGGCAGGGATTCCGACGCCCCCGTGGTGTCCCGGAATCTGACAGCGTATCCATCGACCGATGATCGGGTGAATCCTGGGATATCAATGTCTGCCGTGACATCGGTAGAAAGAACGCGGCCGAATGCAGCATTGAGCGGGATCTCTTCCGAGGACAGGCGGATAGCGAGGCTCCGTGCCGTGTTGACTGCTTCTTCAACTGGTACTGTTGTCAGAAAAAGGCTCATTTGAAGCAGCCCAGCTGGCAGGCCCGGATTTTTATTCCGTGAGTGTTGCAGAACCGTGCAATGTCGGTCTTGGAGACCCCGTATTTTTCAGAAATAGCAAATGCTTCCGGGCATTTAATCTCCTTGTCGATCCCCTCTCTCTCGAAAATTGACCGTATTTTCTCTTCGTCCATAGTAACAATAGTATGTTTCCAAAGAAATAGGGTTTACCATGTCTGTCTCTTGTAAAGGAGGTGTCTTCTGAAGATAGCGCTCGTCCATTCCCGACTCGATCCCGCGGGAACGACAATTCAGACTTGCCTGGAAGATTTACTGACAGAGGCTGGTCATAAGCGCCCTTATCCGCTAGAAGAGCATGATTTGATTATTCATGAATCAAATTCCCGCCTGATCTGCCTTGACCATCTTGACAGGGACCTTGATTGTGATCTCATCATATTCCTCTCCAGGCATTCATCAGAACATCCCCGCCCAGTCCTGACCGTGCATGTCACCGGGAATATCGCGGATGCCGGCCTCGGCGGGTTCGCCAAGTCACTTGCTGTTGCTTCACCTGAATGGATGCATGCCGTGCTCGGCAATCTGAAGAAAAATGCCCCTGAAGGATACTACATCACATACGAAGTTACCCACCATGGCCCGACTGAGCTGGCGACACCTTCGTTCTTTGTTGAGATAGGGAGTACGGAGAAGGAATGGACCGATATGAGGGCTGGGTATGCGGTAGCTCGGAGTGTCCTGGAGGCATATCCGCATGAGACGATAAACGTATTAGGGCTTGGCGGCTCTCATTATGCACGCAGAGAGACAGAGATTGCCCTCCAGTCCAGAACGGCGTTTGGCCATATCGTTCACAGCAGGTATGTTCAGTGCCTCGATCCTTCAATGATTGCTGGCCTCATAGAGAAAAGCCAGGCAAAAGCCGTGTATATCGATAAAAAAGCCGTCGATCCTTCCGGAATGCACCATCTCTCGATTGTGCTAGCGAATCTTGGTATTCCCCGCCTTTCAGAACGTCAGCTCCTCCAGTTACGAGATATTTCCTGGTTTACCTGGGAAGAGATCCAGCGAGTGGCAGAGGAAATATCTCCCAGGGCCTGGATTGATATCTCTCCCCGTTTAAAAGACGGGATACCGAACGTTATCAGACTCCCGGAGGATCTTTTTTATGAAACAATCCGGATCAATCCCACTGGTCTGAAAGAGGGAGCAGGAAATCTTCCGGTGGCCATCCTCTCGTCAAAAGGATCTGCAGTGTTGCCGATATTCATAACAACGGAGGAGAACACGGAGCGAATACTACATGATTTAATAAGCTTATGCGTTACACTGATATGTAGTGGAGAAACCACGGCGGTTGACGGGGATCAGCTGATCATCAGCAGGACACGGTTTGACCCGGAAAAAGCGCGCATTCTGGGCATCCCAAAGGGCCCCTTGTACGGAGAACTGCTGAATGGCAGAACAGTGCGAATCAACGGCCGTGAAATCACATCGGACATGGTTCAAACCAGGACAACAACATGCATCCGAATCCCGGGATTGGAGAGACTGATATGAGATCGATCGTCGAAGAAGCTTTGACCAAGGTGAGTACTGAGCCTGCAAAAGTCCTTTCTGAAAATGAGGAACTTGACCAGATTCTAAAAGAGCTCAAAACCGAGATTACGGTCATCGGTTGCGGAGGGAGCGGGTCAAATACCATCACAAGGATGAAGGAGGAGGGTATCCACGGGGCAAGCCTGATTGCAATGAACACCGATGCCCAGCACCTTGCAAGGACTCTTGCGGATCACCGGATCCTCATTGGAAGGCAACGAACAAGGGGCCTCGGTGCCGGATCCATCCCCCAGATCGGAGAGGAGGCAGCGCTCGAGAATGAACAGGATATAAAGAAAATTGTATCAGGCAGCGACATGGTCTTCATCACGGTAGGACTTGGGGGTGGCACGGGAACGGGCGCTGCCCCGATCGTTGCCAAGGCTGCAAGGGATGAGGGAGCGCTCACCATTGCGGTGGTAACCCTTCCTTTCACGGCTGAGGGGGCGATCCGGATGGAAAATGCTGAAGCAGGTCTCGAACGACTGCGCGATGTGGCCGATACCGTTATCGTCGTGCCGAATGACCGGCTTCTGGAAGTCGTCCCACGCCTCCCCCTGTATGCCGCTTTTAAAGTTGCTGATGAAGTCCTGATGCGTGCAGTGAAAGGGATCACGGAACTTATCACCATGCCCGGGCTTGTGAACCTTGATTTTGCTGATGTCCGTACTGTAATGGAACGGGGCGGAGTGGCCATGATCGGGGTGGGGGAGAGTGACAGCGAAGATAAAGCAGCAGATTCGGTGAAAAAGGCTATCCGCTCTCCCCTGCTTGATGTCGATATCTCGGGTGCCACCGCTGCGCTCGTGAACGTGATTGGAGGGCCTGATATGACCATGTCAGAGGCTGAAGGAGTCATCCAGGAAGTGTACGATCGTATCGATCCGGGCGCGCGTATTATCTGGGGGGCTCAGGTTGATCCTTCTATGCAGAGCAAGATGAGGACCATGCTGGTAGTAACCGGTGTACGGTCGCCACAAATATATGGGAGAAACGAGAAGATAACCCCCAAAGTTCAGAAGCAGTTTGAAATCGACTTTCTGAAGTGATACCCCATGGAAATAGCAAAGCCCGACATAAAATTTGACGTGAATGAGGAACTGTTCAGGAAGTACTGGCGGATCCTCAAGCTGGCGAGAACCCCGACGAAAGAGGAGTTCAGGAAGATTGCACTGGTTGCGGCCGCTGGTGTTCTGATCGTCGGTCTTATTGGATTTCTGATCTATATCGGCATGATCCCTCTGTCCTGATTGCTATGGAAGAGTACACCAACCGTATTTTTGCCATCAAGACCACATCCAAGCAGGAACGCACGGTCGCCGACAATATCAGGAAAGCCATTGATACTGGGGCGACTGATGTGAAGGTCACTGCCATTATCGTTCCTGATGAGTTGAAGGGATATGTACTTGTCGAGACTCCTGAAAGTCTTGCACGGATCGAACAGCTGGCAGAGAAGGTTGCTCATGCGCGCACTGTGGTGAGGGGTGAGACGACATTTGAGGAGGTTGCGCACTTCCTCGTACCGAAACCAGTAGTCAGCGGTATCTCTGAAGGGACCATTGTTGAGCTCATCGCTGGACCCTTCAAAGGTGAGAAGGCAGTCGTAAAACGAATAGATGCCGGCAAAGAAGAGATCACGGTCGAGCTCTACGAAAGTGTTCTGCCCATCCCCATCACGGTCAGAGGGGACAATGTCCGCGTGGTCGACCGCGGGGAAAGTGCATAGATCCTCCCATCATCTTAAGGCTATAACCTTTAAGTCTTCACGAGTATAACTTTTTTAACCCACGCTGAAACCGTTTCAGCGGGACAGCATGGTGATACCATGGCAGACGTGGTCGAGGTATTAGTATCCGGAGGCAAGGCGACCGCAGGTCCGCCGATCGGACCCGCACTCGGACCACTCGGTATTAACGTGAAGGCAGTTGTCGATGAGATCAACAAGAAGACCTCTGAATTCAACGGCATGCAGGTGCCGGTGAAGATCGAAGTCGATGACAAGAAGAACTTCACGGTCACCGTGGGAATTCCGCCCACGACGGCTCTCATCAAAAAAGAGGTTCATATCGAGAAAGGATCCCCCGAACCCAACCTGAAAGTGGTTGGCGACTTGCCGATGCAGGCCGCGGTCAGAATCGCCCGGATGAAAGCAGGCGACATGCTCTCTTACGATCTCAAGAATGCGGTCAAGGAAGTTGTCGGAACCTGTGTTTCGATGGGTGTGAACGTTGAAGGCAAACGCCCCAAGGAGATTCTTGCGGCGATTGATGCCGGAACGTATGACTCGGTTCTTGCTCAGTAACGAATTGGCTTACAACCCATAGAAGATCACAAGTGGTCGAGGACTATGGAGGAACCATATGGTAGAAAGGGCCAGAATTTTGGAGGCCGTAAAAGCGGCCATTGAAAAGGCGCCGGAACGGAAGTTCTCTGAGAGTGTGGATATCACCATCAATCTCAAGAATATCGATATGGCGCAGCCGAAGAACCGTATCGATGAGACGATTCTTCTTCCCCATGGCACGGGAAAGACCGTGGGGATTGCGGTTCTTGGCAAGGGTGACATAACCACTCAGGCACGCGAAGCAGGAGTGGACCTGATCATCGGCCCGGAAGAGATCGAACGCCTTGGAGGCGAACCACGTGAAGCAAGGCAGGTTGCAGGAAAGTACCGCTTCTTCCTTGCAGATACCGGGGTTATGCCACAGGTCGGCCGATTCCTTGGACCCCGTCTCGGGCCAAGAGGCCGGATGCCGACCCCAATCCCTGGCGGAACCGACATTAGGCCGATGGTGGAACGTCTTCGGAAATCTGTAAAGGTACGAACGAAAGATAAAAAGACGTTCCATGTGAAAGTCGGGTCGACGCAGATGCCCCCTGAACAGATTGCAGAAAATATCGATGCGGTCCTGAAGAAAATCGAGGGAGTGCTCGAGCAGGGATCGATGAACATCAGGTCGGTCTTTGTCAAGACCACCATGGGTCCTGCGGAGAGGCTGTTATAATGGCGCTGTACACCCATCACCTTCCGGCATGGAAGCGGAAAGAGGTCGAAGAGATAAAGGCCGATATTGGGAAGTACGCACTGACAGGTCTTGTCGATATGTATGGTATACCCGCATCCCAGCTCCAGCAGATTCGGCGAAATCTGAAAGGATCAGCAAAGCTCAAAATGACCAGGAACACCCTGATCGAGCACGCATTCCAGGAGATGGGCGGGGATGTAAAAGCCCTTGGGGATTTTATCTCCGGACATTCTGCAATCATCTTCACCAATGAAAATCCGTTCAAGTTGTTCAAGAAGCTCGAAAAGACGAAAACCAAGATGGCGGCAAAGCCTGGCGAGAAGGCTCCTGAAGATATCATTGTTGAGAAGGGACCGACCAGTTTCAGGCCTGGACCGATCGTTGGCGAGCTGCAACAGGCGGGTATTCCGGCAGCAATCGAAGCCGGCAAGGTGAAGATCCGCGAGACCAAAACGGTCGTGCGGAAAGGTGAGGTGATCAGTGCCAAGCTCGCTGATGTCTTATCCAAACTCGATGTCAAACCGATGGACGTCGGGCTGATTCTGCAGGCTGCATTCTTTGAAGGCAGTGTGTACGAACCGTCAGTTCTTGCGATTGATGAGGATATGATCATCGGGCAGATCGCCCTTGCAGGACAGCAGGCTTTCAACCTGTCGGTCAATGCCGTGATTCCCACAAAGGAGACCATGGCACCGATCATTGGCCGGGCTGTCAGGGAAGCCCGGGGGCTTGCGGTTGAGGCAAGCGTCTACGAAAAAGACGTGATTGATGGTATCATTGGAAAAGCGCACAGGGAAAGTGCCGCCCTCCAGACTCTGGTAGGGGGATCCTGAACAATTCGAGAGTAGGTGATAAAAGATGGAATATATCTACGCAGCGCTTCTCCTGCACAAGGCAGGAAAGCCGATCAAGGAAGAGAGTATAAAAGCGGTCCTTACCGCTGCCGGTATCGCTGTTGACGACGCCCGAATCAAGGCCCTGGTAGCAGCCCTCGATGGAGTGAATATCGAAGAGGCTATCAGCAAGGCTGCCGTTGCCCCGGTAGCTGTTGCAGCGGCTCCGGCTGCTGCTGCAGCCGCTCCTGCTGCAACTGCACAGGCTGCCGCAGCCCCGGCTCCGGAAGACAAGAAGGAAGAAGAAGAGAGCGGCATGGCAGGGCTCGGTGCCCTGTTCGGCTGAAACACCTTTTTTACAATGAAAATGCCTCAGGCATTTTCACACTTTCTGCTCGAATGAACGACGTTCATGGATTGTTCGAATGACAGTCACTTCGTGATTTTCATAAATTATGCCCGCATCCCGACATCGGGGCTCATAGGCGGTACCAATGAAAATGCCTCCGGCATTATCATCTCTTGTGTATCTCCCTCAGGGGACTTCTGTAATTCTCCAAATCCCTGTCAATCCTTCAGATATCCATTAAGGCTACCTGATTCTGTTTTTAAATATCCCCCGATTCCGTGAGAAGGGATCCCTGACGTAGCCTTTCGGGGAAATGATGAGGTATCGCCTGATGTTCCGTACGTAATCTCAATAGCTCCGGGTATCTGGTGCTCATATTGCCAGCTGGTTCCAGGGAGGGAATAGGGTGAGGGGAGGAAGGAGAGGAAGGATTCAAGAGAGGGAATGCACCAGGTTGGCAGTTTCGAGGAGACCCTTACATTCCGGGCAAAACCAGCGTTTTTTACGCTCGAGATCGTCAAGGGTCAGGGGGTTGTGCATGATACATTCCGGCGTCATGCAATGATCCAGGCCGAAGAGGTGCCCTATCTCATGGGCACTCTCCTTTACTGTCCGGTCAATAAGGTCATCCTCGTCACCGTCTCTCCCATAGAACTCATTGGTCAGCCGTGCTGTGGACACGACTGCTGCCCCTGCAGAAGGACGGGCCAGGCCGAACAATGAAGTGGTTCCGGTGGAAAATATGTCGTTCCCAGTGACTACCAGGATAAGGTGCCTGATACCCTGGCGTTGCTTGAACATATCGATCGTATCCAGAAGGACACTGGCATCTGTCTGATGACGGGATCCCACATACCCGTTCAGGATGAGTGGATTTGCACATACCCTCGTGGGAATTTCAAGCACTCCTGATACCATACGCATGACTGGGAGCTCGAGGCCTGCAGGTGCTCCGGAATCCCAAAAAATAAGGAGATCCATCACCAATATACTCTGAATGGGCACTGATAAACATATTGAACGCTGTATCGGGGTCTATATTGTGTCCTGTTACCATTCAGCAGCTGAGGTGGGGGTAGGATCCAATTTTACAGCCGCTGAGATACTCAGTAAATCAGGTGTTCACGTATTCTGCACCGACATTGTACCTCCCCGACAGTCTTCCCATGTCCCGTTCCTTATTGATGACATCTTCTCCCCGGATATCCGTCTGTATGAAGGTATTGATCTGATATATTCGATCCGTCCCGGAGAAGAGATGGTACCCCCCCTGATCCGGCTTGCAGAAGGAATCGATGTCGATCTCCTCATCTATCATCTTGGATTTGAAGGGTATGGCAGGGGTGGTGAAATAATCGAATGCGGAGTTCCCCTTCACCGGTATCATACACGTCAGAACCCGTCAAAGAGAGTTTTTTGAGTACGTTTTTCCTCCGGTTTCTCATCGCCGGATGCATTTTTCCCGTCTTTTCGCATTTCACTGGGGGGTTCACTGCCAGGAAGAGGAGATTTCGGCAGCCCCTTCGTATCCTGTCCGGGAGCAGGCTCGTTGGGTGGGATCGGCAGCGGCCCTGCACTTCTCCCCACTACAGCTGAAGGTTCAGACTCTTTTTTTCCCTTCAATTTTCCGGCTTTTACGCGTTCTCTCTCCTTTACCCGCTCCTCATCTATCAGATTTTTTACCACTTTCTGTGATCTGGGCTTATCATGGATCAGGAGGTTTAACTCATCGGCATCAAGAGAGAACGCCCGGGCGAATTCCAGGGGGTCGCGATCGGCCAGGAGGGAAAACGGTGTCAGGTAGGAATCGCGGAGCGTATATTGGGAGAGATGAAGAGATTTGCCAATCTTTGCAAGCATCGCGGTACGAACCATGTTCTGCTTCCGGTAACTGCCTATCTTTCTCCATCGTTCGGGAGAGGTTATACGTGCATGTATCCCCTTCCCCCCTGCCGATTCAGATACCCCGAGAACCATCAGAGCAGTAGCATATCGCCAGAGGGTATGATATTGCTGGCGATACGTCAGCCCTATGTATTCATCGGCACGAATCAGGTAATGGTACGCCTGAAAATAACGGTTCATTTCCTTGATATGCCCGATGTTTGATTCGATCCACTGGGCGATTGTATCCGGGGTTTCATCAACTTCGTATACTATCTGCATCAGCTTCTGTGGTTTGGCAGATCCATAGACTGCGCTGATCAGGTCAAAGACCGATGCCCGCTCATCCTTCCGGGAGGTAGATACCTCTTTATCCCCAATCGAAGAGCGTCCTATTGCCGCAGCTTCAAGCATATTGATGGCTGCTCTCATATCGCCGTTTGCTGACTCTGCAATAATCCTCAGGGAATCTTCGCTGCACTTGAGACCTTCTGCACTACAGATGTACCTGAGCCTTGGGATGATTGACCGTGCAGGGAGAGCGCGGAACTGGACTTGTTCGGCATGTGACCTGATCTCCGGGGTCACCTGGTAGAGCTCATTGACAATGAGGATCAGCGGCTGACGTGTATCTCTCATCACGTCAAGAATTGCACGTGCTCCACCCCGGTCTGCCGTACCGTGAAGATTATCGGCTTCATCGAGCAGGATCAATTTTCGTGACGCACCGATAAGGCTCCCTGTGACACTACCGGCACCGGCAACCTTTTTGATGATATCTCTCGTCCGCTGGTCACTGGCATTCAGCTCAATGACCTCCCAGGAAAAATCTGCTGCCAGAGCGTAGACACTCGAGGTTTTTCCTGTCCCCGGTTTTCCATAGAGAAGCAGCGGTTTGCTTGAAAACGTCCAGGAACGGGCCCACTCTGCCATGAGCTGTAATGCAGTGCTGTTCCCGACCACGTCTGCCAGGTGCTTCGGGCGGTACTTTGATGCCCAGTCCATGCCTAACTTTCATCTGTGTATCAAATAAATTATCTCTGATGATGCCCCATTTGATCAGTACCAAGCGGAATATGTGTGTTCTATGGTTTTGAATGGCTGCTCCACAGCAAAGATTGCAACTGCCGTACGTGAATATGAAGGGGTCAAGCGGAAGAGATCAATCGGCGAGATGGTTCGGGCAATACGGATCGATGCCCCGAATGTGATCGCTTCATTCGGCGAAGATGCAGCCGTCATTGAGCATGGCCAAGATGTTCTTCTCCTTGCCGCCGACGGGATTTGGAGCCGCCTGATGGAGGCGGATCCCTACTGGGCCGGGTATTGTTCAGTTCTTGTAAATATCCATGATATTGCCGCCATGGGAGGACGACCGATCGCGATGGTTGATGTTTTCTCCATCTCTGATCCACGAATCAGGGACGACGTGCTTGATGGAATGCATGCAGCATCGTACCAGTTTGGCGTCCCAATCGTGGGAGGACACCTGCATCCTGATACCCCTTATAGTGTGATCGATGTCGCCATCCTGGGTACTGCTGCCCGCGATGCGGTCATATACAGTCATACTGCCAATACTGGCGATGTTGTCATCATTGCCATCGATCTCGATGGAAGAATCCATCCATCCTGTGCTCTCAACTGGGATTCTGTTACGATGAAGTCTGGAGAAAAGGTCCGTGCACAGATTCAGGTTCTTGAACAGCTGGGGAGAGAACACCTCGTCACAGCCGGAAAAGATATCAGCAATCCCGGAATTATCGGGACGCTTGGGATGCTCCTGGAAGTCAGTGAAAAAGGAGCCCGGATCGATCTCGACCATATACCGAGACCAGATCTCAATACCCATAGTCTTACTTTCGAGCAATGGATACGGTGTTATCCCGGTATGGGTTTTGTCCTGACAGCACGGCCGGAACATGAAAAAGAGATTACCCGGATATTTTCTGAGGTGGGAATGACAGCTCACTCGGTGGGTGTGGTGAATTCCAGTCGTGAACTGACCATATCATATGAGGGAGAGGACACAACCGTGTTTGACTTTTCCAGAAATGGTGTTATGCACCTCTTTTCCGATACCCCATCATGTCCCTGAAGATCATCGGAATTGGTGCAGGTGAAGAAGAAGGGAAGGTTGTTGACAGCATTGCAGGGAAGAGTGTTTCCAGCCGGATCGTGGTGTATACAACACCGCGAAAGGGGGCAGAATGCTCGTCTCAGGGACTTGCAGTCCGGGAAAGTCATGATCCCGGCATTGCCCTTGTTCAGGATCTTGCTGAAGGGAGGATCGATGCTGCCATCCGTGGTACACTGCCGGCGAACACTACCCTTCTCGCCTTAAAAAGAGCCTTTGGCGTGGATCACCTGGAGCGTGCTGCACTCCTTGAGACCACCGATCATCACCGGTTCCTCCTGGCCCCGGTAGGAGTAGATGAAGGATGGTCCATCGCAGAGAAGGTGACTCTTGCCCTTAAGGCGAAGGAGCTGGCAAAAAAATTCAGACTTCCGACAAAAATTGGTATTCTTTCAGGAGGACGGATGGGTGATCTTGGCCGGCATCACAATGTCGACCGGAGTCTTGCCGATGCTGAGCTCGTCGCACGGCTGTCCGGAGGAGTACACTTTGAGATCCTGATAGAGGATGCGATCCAGGAGTGTGGGGTAATCATCGCTCCAGATGGTATTTCGGGCAATTTTATCTTTCGCACGCTTACCTTTCTCGGATCGGGGCATGGACATGGCGCACCAGTTATGAATATCGATAAAATCTTCGTTGATACTTCGCGCGCTACACCGCACTATGCACATGCGATCAGACTGGCAGAATGTCTTTTAAAGTAAATTCATACAGATACTGCCCGTTTTTATATGAAAATGCCTCCGGCATTTTCATCTTTTATGCTTGTGGCCCTCAACGGGAATCATGTTATTTTTTCATTCAGAACGTAGACGGATTTTAACCGGATGAAGGATATTGTACATTCGTTTTTTCAGAACAGGTCAAAGTGGTTCCCGATAGGCTATTTAAGGGATATCTGGTCTTAATTCACGAAATGTTTAAATATTTCCTGATATATCTTGTCATGAGGTAAAATAATGGCAGATTTACCTATTGCTGCAGTTGTGAGAATCGCAAAGAAGAATGGTGCTGAGAGAGTAGGTTCCGATGCAGCTGCCGCCCTTGTGGCGAAGGCGGAAGAGTACATCGCGAACCTGACCAAGGAAGCAAACAGACTTGCTATCCATGCGGGAAGAAAAACAATCAAGGAAGAAGATGTAGATCTTGCGGTAAAGTCCGCATAACTCCATCAATTCCTTCACGGACAGTAAACGAACAAACAGCAGCAATCAAAACCAAGGTGGCACATCTTCTTTTCGCTCAGTATTACTAACCAAGCAGTACACCTATCCCGGTTGCTTTTTTCCAATATATTCACATTATAGAATAATTCGGTTTAATTCGTCAGAAATAATGCCGTGCATAGGTGAAGGGCGTACGAATTTTTAGGATGGAGAAAAAGCTGGTACTACCCTCGTATGAGGGGCTGGGGAGTAATTTGACCATTGAAAAGCCGGATACAGTCGAATTAACCAGGGGGGAAACTACCATAAAAGGCGGATCTGATAACCAGTCCTCCTTACTCATTTTTTATCGGACGCATCCGGTTCCGGAAGGTTCGGTACCGGACGATGATTCCAATGCCGATCTCAGCAACAGGATTGGATCGGATTTCAATTCATTAATTGGGTTGCTCAGTCATGAAGAACCTGATATAAGGATCACTGCCGCGAGAACTCTTGGCAAGCAGGGAGATCCCAATGCGATTGAGCCGTTATTCAAGGCCTGCATGGATGAAAATTGTGGAGTGAAATCTGCCGCAAGAGATGCATTGGCGCTTATTGTCGCACAAATGCACATTCACAAATGAAACGGCTCCGGAAACCAGAGCAACACGTATCAGAAGAGCCCTTTTGTACTCGGGACATCATCTCTTCCCGGGACTATTGTAACAGCCTCTCCAAGTGCAATACCGAATGCTTTGAACACAGCTTCCATCTGATGATGATCATTCCTCCCATGAAAGAGGATATGGGCATTCAGGCCCGCTTTCCCGCAAAGACTCTGAAAGAAATGTTCAAAGCTGTCTCGTTCGATGGAGCCCAGTGCCGGATGTGATAGACCTCCCTGAAAAACAAGAAATCCTCTTCCGCTGCAGTCAAGGGCAACTGTTGCAAGTGCTTCATCCATGGGAACGATGGCATGAGCAAACCTTTTGATGCCCCGACCCTCTCCAATCGTCTTTTTGATCGCCTCTCCAAGGACCAGGCCAACATCCTCTACCGTGTGATGTGAATCTACTTCAAGGTCTCCGGCAGCCGTGCATTCGAGGTCAAACCTGCCATGGCGGACCATTGCCTCAAGCATATGATCGAGGAACGGCAGGCCGGTTCCTGCCTGGACTTTACCTGACCCATCCAGATCAAGTACTATATTGATGCTCGTCTCCTTTGTCCTGCGTGATACCTCAGTCCTCCTCATCGGCAACCTCCAGGGCTTCGCGCAGGGAGAGCATCCCTGAATAGAGCGCTGATCCCAATACTACTCCATATGCCCCGATCTCTTTTAATACTCTCACATCGTTACTGCTTGAGATGCCCCCTGCCACAATTACCGGTATCCCGACCGATTCGATGAGGTGTCTGACCGGTGGAAGCCTTATGCCACGCTGGAGTCCTTCGACATCGACATTGGTATAGAGCAGTGTTCCGGCACCCTTCTCCTCAAAAATCCGTGCCCACCATATGTAATCGCCCTCAGTACGGTCCCAGCCGTCGATAGTAATCAATCCCCCCCTGGCATCGACTCCGGCGATAATTCTGCTTCGACCATAGTGATCAGCAAGGTCAGTAAGAACGCCGGGATCTTTTACCGCCAGGGTCCCGATGATAACACGGTCAACTCCTGCATCCAGCCACCCAGCCGCGTCCTCAAATGAGCGAATGCCACCCCCCAGCTGAATCGTCACCCCGGTATTCCGGATAATCTCCCTGATCAGGGGAAGGTTTGCGGCAGAGTTGCCAAATGCCCCATCAAGATTTACAACATGGAGCTGACGGGCGCCGTCATTGATCCATCGCAGGGCACATTCGATTGGCCGGCCAAAGGAGGTAGCGGTGTCCCTTCTCCCTTGCACGAGCTGGACGCACCTGCCCGAGAGTATGTCAACAGCGGGAAATATCTTCATATCAGCGAATCATCCGCTCGATGGACATGACAAGGATATCTCTTGCACCCGCCCGTTTCAGACGGTTGATTAAGCGATATACCCGATCCTCGCTCACAACTGCATGAACCGCAACAAGATCATCAGATGAAGCAACCTCCATGACCGTCGGGCCGGAGAGACCGGGAAGCACATTGGTTATTTCTTCGAGGCAGGAACGTTTTGCATTCATCATCAGATAGCACTGCCCCCGCGCCCTGACGACGCTCTCAAGGGCAAGCACCACTTCATCGATCTTATCAGACTTGGACACCAGCGAATCGCGGTTTCCAATAAGGATGGTACTGGTGTCAAGCACCTTCCTGATCACACGCAGCCTGTTGGACCTGAGGGTGTCTCCGGAGCTTGAGAGATCAAGGATGGCATCTGCAATACCAAGATAAGGCGTCACTTCACAGGCACCACCAACAGGGACAACGGTGATGGGTATCTTCTCGCCCCTGAAGAGATTTTCGGTGATTATGGGGAATTCTGTCGCGATTTTTCGCCCGGCAAGGTCTTGAATCTTCCTCGCATGGTCCTCCTCTTTTACTGCGACCACGAGAGTGGCATTCCCGAATCGCAGGTCCAGCAGCTCATCGACCTCAGCCTGTCTTTCGCACACCATGTCCCTTCCGGTAATTCCAAGATCTGCAGCCCCGTTTGCAACGTATTCGGGGATGTCAATGGGACGCGCAAAAAGCACCTCGATATGGGGATCAGGTGTCCTCGATATCAGCTTCCGTTCTTCCCTGTCGAGCAGGTGGATCCCACTCTTCTCCATAAGGTCCTTTACCGGCGTGGCTATCCGTCCTTTATTCGGTATCGCAAGCCGCACCTTGGATGAAAGTTCCGATGACAGGATTGTTCTCCTCTTGTCTGATTGGTCAGAAGGTCCTAACTTCCCCATGGATAATCTTTTCAGTGATGCAGGTTATGTTTGCCAGCCCTGAGTCAATCACACCCTCAATGTCCCGGCTGATTTCACTCACGTGGAACTCCTCCCTTGGCAGGACCTGTATGCTCGCAACAAGAGGCTGGTCGATGGGATGCCCTATCTGCGAGAGGAGCCGGATATAGACCTCTTCAATCCCGTCAACTTCTTTTACACATTCTTTTGCGAGCATGGTCGCGAGGATATTGTAAATCTTTCCGATGTGGTTGATCGGATTTTTTCCGCTCGTCGCCTCCATGCTCATCGGACGATTCGGAGTGATCAGCCCGTTGCACCGGTTCCCGCGTCCAACGGAACCGTCGTCTCCCATCTCGGCAGAGGTGCCCGTTACCGTTAAGAACACACTTCCCGTATCGATATCATCGGCCGTATTGACCTGGACGCTCACTTTTCTGGAGGTGATTTTCCTGGCCACCTTTTCGGCGTGCTCTTTGAGAATGTCCTTATATTCGATATACTGGGAGAGGCCGCTGCAGTAGCGGTCAACCATTGCTGAAGCAATAGTGAGGGTGATCGTATCTCCGGCGCGAAGGCCCATGATCTTGATGTCCTGCCCTATCGCTGGGTATCGTGCCCGAAGGGTCGTATCGATATAATCTGAGAGTCCGAGGACAATGGTCTCTGTTTCAGAGAATGGAGCATGACCCACCCCAAATGACGTATCATTGGCACGTGGTGCAGTCCCCTGGCAGGGCTTGAAGACATCCCGGAGATCGGTGGACCCGGTCCCCAGTCTGCAGTCGATCGTGATATCGCGCTCAAGATTGAGGTTGGTAAGGGTAGTCCTGAAGTACTTTCGCGCCGTCTCCAAAGCGATTGCATCAGTGGGAATATTGATGCCATTGAACTGCCGGGTAGCACGGCCATCGATAAGCATATAAATCGGCCTTATGACTTTCCCCCCTCCGTATTTTGGTATCGATTCGCCGGCAACGATCTCACCCTGGTCGGTATTATGGTGGAGCACCGCGCCACATTCTTCAAGATATGCAAGGGACAAAGCCCTACTGATGGCCTCCGCAACCCCGTCGGCAAGACTATCGGGATGGCCCAGGCATTTCCTCTCGACAAGCTCAATCCCCTGTCTTTCGAGCGGAATCTGATGCAGCGCCTCAACTCTGATATTTCTCTTCATCTTATGGTCATTCTCCAGCGGTATAATCATAATAAAAACGACGGGAAATCATTTAATCATTCCTTTCTTATGAACTGCATTCATACTATCGTTTTTGATGAAAAGACCTGGATCAGTAATTAACGCCTGGTATCCCTACAGGATTGGATTTATAAGAAGGGATGTCATCGGAAGGCAGGTGGGAGTGAGTATGGTTCCCAGCCCTGGTAAATTCCTATGATCGGGGGCTAAAAAGTGGCGGTTGAAAAACAGGGTGAGCTACCAAAAATTTTGCATGTATTCGTCAAAAATCACTCAGGTATGCAGCCAGGTGGTAGTGTGCTTGATTTTCTCAGAGAACCGGAATTACCCCCGGAACATTTTTTCTCTCTGGTGGACGAGGGGGTACATGGCTTGATCAGGTTTTCCGTATTGTATGCAGTCATATCAGAGTTCTGTTGTGCCTGATCACACTGCTGTCAGGTCTCGTCAGGCAATAGGGAGACCATGTTTCCCTTTTTCAAACGTGAAGGAAGGATATAGTAAAAAAATCCCTCTTGTAAATTGAATGCGTTGAAAATTGGAAATGGATGATAAAATTGGTTATCGACCGAAAAATCGTCTCCAGCCCGCTTTTTTTTTCGGCTCTTCGGGGGATGGGACATTGTGGTCCCTGGTCTGGTGAATCGGCAGATGAAGGTGGGATGTGGTTTCATGGGATGTTTCATGGACCCGCGTTCCGCAAAATGGACAAAAGTTAGCGTTTTCTGGCAGTTTTTTCCCACAATGATAACAATAATGGATGAGATCGGGAGAAGGTGATGATACCGTTGTCGGCCGCCCCTGCTCTGGTACTGGTTTTGAAGAAACCTGATCGGGACTTGATCGGGCAGACGATTGTGCGGGAGGAGGTACATTCTTCTCGCTGATTATTTCAGACCCCCCAGGAGCAGGAAGGATGATAGTGTCGGTCAACGCCCTTGCTCCTGGCGCTATCGCAGGTTCCCTTTCTCTGTCAGATACTGGAACTGCGGTTGATGCAGCCTGGGATATCAGATGGACCCAGTCTTCAGCTTCCCGCGCACGATCCTCCCCGGTATGGACAAATACCATCTTCATGGTCCTCGTATCATCATCAGATGTCCGGACGGTTAGCACGAGTACTGGTTCCCTGAGCGTTGATTCTTCGAGATAGCCGCTTACAATCGATTCCACTGGAATCTCTTTAGCTGTTATCCCCAGATCCCGGTCATTTTGATCGATAAAAAAAAGCCTTTTGTTTGTAAGATATGATTCAAACCTGAATTTTTTTATCTGGATATCGGAGGAATATATCCTGAGGTTCTCTCCCGGATGGAGATACCGCTCCACGCCAGGTGTACCTTCATCCTTCCCGATCGGGTCAGGAGAAGCATAACTGTTTTTGTTCATAATTCCACCCTGCTGATGTACCTGTTCTTTTTTGGTTTCTGAATTTATATTGTTTCAGGATAAAACGCCTTAAGAGACGGAATTCCGGATTTTTGAGGGTTCACTGATAATGATAAGAGATCCTGTAGCCGTAATGACATTATTCAGATCTCCGGATGAGGGTGAAAAAGGGGAATTCTCTCTTGTGAAAAAATCGAGTTATAGAATTTTTTTGATGATCCCAGGTATTTCGGATGGCCGTGACGCAACGGGAACCTCCATCTTTTGGAGCCGCTCTATCTTGGAACGGGCGTCACCTTCTCCCCCCTCAATTATCGCACCTGCATGCCCCATCCTCTTTTCGGGAGGAGCAGAGATGCCGGCGATATATGCCGCGATGGGGAGATCCGTGGAGCGTGCCCCCTCCTCTTCAAGAGCCCCGCCGACCTCGCCTATGAGAACAACTGCTTTTGTCTGCTGGTCCTCCTCAAAACGCCGAAGAACATCAGAAAAGGTTTGCCCGACTACCGGGTCTCCTCCGATTCCTACGACCGTGCTCTGGCCGAGTCCAGCCTTTGTGAGTTCATCTACAATTTCATAGGTGAGGGTCCCGCTTCTCGATATCACACCAATATTTCCGCGAGAGAAAAGATGAGACGGCATGATCCCCAGCTTGATCTCTCCGGGAGAGAGCAGGCCGGGGCCATTCGGCCCAATGACAGCACAATCATGGAGCTTTGCAAAAGCGATTGCGTTCATGGTATCATGGACTGGGATGTGTTCGGTGATGGTCACGGCCAGGGAAAGGCCAGCATTTGCTGACTCCATGATAGAGTCTCCGGCAGCAGCAGCCGGGACGAAAATTACGCTCACCTCTGCATCGATGTCTGCCATTGCCTCCCTGATACTGTTGTAAACCGGAACGCCGCTTGCGACCTGACCTCCTTTGCCGGGGGTAACTCCTGCAACAACTCCGGCCCCCCCTACCGTCTTTGCATATTCATTCATCAGCGCAATATGGAATGCACCCTGGCGTCCTGTGGCTCCGGCAACAATGATCCCGGCCGATTTGTCTGCATAAATCATCTGACCGCCTCCACTGCAGCCCTGACCGCCTCCTCCATCGAACCGACCATCCGGTATCCTCGCTCGCTGAGAAGACTCCTCCCCTCCTCCTCGTTTGTTCCGGCAAGCCGGACAAAGACCTCCTGGCTGATGCCAGCTGCGATGATTCCGCGGGCGACCTCGTCACAGCGGGTGATTCCCCCAAGAAGGTTCACAATGATCACTTTTACCGAGGGAACACCGGCAACGAGCCGGACGGCATGCATCACGCGTTCCTGATCAGCCCCGCCCCCTACATCAAGGAAGTTGGCAGCTTTTCCCTTGAAGAAGCTGATCAGGTCCAGTGTTGCCATAGTCAGCCCTGCACCATTCCCGATAACCCCGATATTTCCCTCCAGCTCGACATAAGAAAATCCGTGTCTTTCAGCCTCCCGTTCGCGATCGGTCATATCCCGGTTGCAGGATATTCCCTGTCGCCTGAGAGCATTATCATCTACGATCAGCTTGGCATCTGCAGCAAAGAGGCCTGCAGGGGTGGCCACAAGAGGATTTATCTCGGCAAGAATGGCATCCTTTCGGCAGAATGCAGTATACAGGCTCTGGAGCACCTTTCCCGCTTCTCTGGGAGCTTCCCCGAGCAGGTCCCGAAGCATGAAAGGTGGGATGTCGGTCATCAGGAGGGGAAGTGACGCTCTCCTGATTGCAGAAGGGCGCTCCCTGGCCAGGATCTCGATGTCAACACCTCCTTCTTCGGTGAACAGAATGAGGGCTTCCTTCGTAGAGCGGTCAACTGCAATGGATGCATAGTACTCGTGCTGAATCTCCAGCCGCTCCTCTGCAAGGATCTCCTTTACCGCAACACCCTTGATACTCTTTCCAAACAATGCTTTAGCATTCTCAATTCCGTTCTTCCGATCTGCCATGAGGATCCCGCCGGCTTTTCCGCGTCCCCCCACATCCACCTGCGCCTTCAGGACAAATTCGGGTGGCAGTTGTTCCAGGTATCCCGCAAGTTCATCTGCTGAATGGATCAGAAAACCCTTCGGAACCGGGATTCCATTTTCAGAGAAGACCGATTTTGCTTCATGTTCAAGAAATTTCATCTGCTCATCGCCTCTTCGGCAAGTTCAAAGCCACGTGTCATCGCTTTCACATTCAGGCCCTCGGTTCCTTTTGGAACTGAATCAAGGATTGCTTTCTCGATAGCGCTCCTGCTCACGATCCCGATAGCGGCAACGAGGGCACCGAGCATGATGATATTTGCGACAATATCCCTGCCCAGTGATTCCCGTGCCTCCCGGGTGGCCGGGATCTCGATATAGTGGCAGGAGGGACGCGAATGGACGAGTGTGCTGTCCACGAGCATCTGAGCCTCGCCGGTGGCAGCAATACCATACTTCTCGAAGCCTTCCTGGGACATGATGACGTAAATATCGGGTGTCGCGACCTTCGGATACAGAATCGGTTCATCATCGATGATCACCGCACTCATGGAGGCTCCGCCCCTCGCCTCAGGTCCGTATACCTGGGTCTGTACGGCATACTTGTTGTCATACATGACGGCTGCACGTCCCAGAATGACAGCTGCAAGGATGATCCCCTGCCCGCCAAAACCGGAGAATCGGATCTCGTGCCTCATGGGCGGACCCCCAGCGCAGGCCGGTTCCTCCGTACAAACTCTCCTGCCAGGATCATCTCTGGCGGGATCATCTCCCCCTTCTCTTTCATCCTGGCAGCCTTTTCGACGAGTATGGTATGGGACTTGAAGTACTCGATCTGGTCGGCAACCTGCTTGAAACGGTTTCTCCGGCCATAGTTGGTAGGGCACTGCACCAGTGATTCAATAAATGAAAAACCGGGATTCTCAAGACCGGTCAGGATTGCCCTGGTGAGCTCCCTGACATGGTATGACGTCCAGCGAGCCACATAGTTAGCTCCGGCAGCTGTAGCAAGGCCGCAGAGATCAAAGGCAGGTTCACCGGAACCATAGGGAGTGGTGGTGGAGAGACCTCCCATTGGAGTGGTAGGGCTTCCCTGACCGCCGGTCATCCCGTAGATCATATTATTCAGGCAGACTACCGTGAGATCGATATTCCTCCGGCAGGCATGGATAAAATGATTCCCGCCAATCGCTGCCAGATCGCCATCTCCGGTAAAAACAACGATGTTCAGCTGAGGGTTGGCAAGCTTGATCCCTGTTGCAAAAGCCAGTGCCCGCCCGTGGGTCGTGTGGAGCGAATCGGTGGAGATGTACCCGGGTGCCCGGGACGAACAGCCGATTCCTGACACAAATACAGTCTCTTGTCTCTTCCAGCCAATCTGTTCGACAGCAGAAAGAGTACAGTTGATGACCGTACCATTGCCACACCCTGCACAAAAAATATGAGGGAGCCGATCCTGCCTGAGCCAGTCTTCCTCACTCATTTGAGATCCTCCACAACCGCGTAAAGCTCGCCAGGGGTATGCAGATCGCCTCCCAGTTTTGGGACTGTGACCACGTCTTTGTCAGTATGGCGTTCGATCTCGCGGGCTATCTGGCCGAGATTCTGTTCGGGTACGATGAAAGCCTCTGCATTGGTAAATCGGGCGAGAACCATCTCGGCAAAAGGCCAGACCATCTTTAATCTGAGATGACCGATATTGTCATCGGGATGATCATGGAGCACCTGCTGTACGGTCCTTGATGGTGCTCCATAGGAGACAAAAACCACCTCTGCATCGGGATTAAGGATATCGCAGGAAGTTATTGAACCACGGGCACCTTCGACTTTCCCGACCAGCCGTTTCACGAGGTCTTCGTGCAGTTTTGGGCTTGTCGCACAGGGATATCCTCGTTCATCATGGGTGAGGCCGGTGACATGCACCCCATAGCCCTTCCCGAATGCGGGAAAGCCTGGAACATGATCCTCCCCTGCCTTGAATGGGAGGGATCCCGGTTCGTATGGTTTTCTCTGATTCGAGGAGACATGGTCCGGTATGATCAACCGCTCCCTCATATGCCCGATAATCTCGTCTGCCATGAGAAAGACTGGAATCCTGAAGCGCTCTGCAAGATTAAATGCCTCGACCGTGAGATCAAACATCTCCTGGACACTGGCCGGGCTGAGTGCGATCACACTATAATCACCGTGTGAACCGAAGCGGCACTGGAGCATGTCCCCCTGGGCTGATAACGTTGGCTGCCCTGTTGAAGGACCTCCCCGCTGGACGTTCACGATGACACAGGGGGTCTCGGTCATGACCGCATACCCGATGTTCTCCATCATCAGTGAAAAACCGGGGCCACTTGTCGCAGTCATTGCCATAGCGCCGGTCCAAGAGGCCCCGATTACAGCAGCGATGCTCGCAATCTCGTCCTCCATCTGGATGAATACCCCGCCCACTTTTGGCAGGCGAAGCGCCATATGCTCTGCTATTTCGGTCGAAGGGGTGATCGGATAGCCGCCAAAAAAACGACAACCGGCGGCTAGTGCCCCTTCCGCGCAGGCTGTGTTTCCCTGCATGAATTCAGTCCGGGTCAATACTCTATCGCCACCTTTTTTGGTACTGGTTCCTCATCTTCCTTCCACGAGATAGCCTGGTCCGGGCAGATCATCTGGCAGGTCCCGCAGAGGGTTCTCCCGTACAGGTGTCTCAGCCGGCAGTTGGCACACCGCTCAGGACGATCGAGTTCGGGGACGACGATCCCTCTCCGGTTAGCCCGCTTTCCTGGCTTGAAGATCCGGTAAGGACAGACTAGGGTGCAGAGGTTGCAGCCCTTGCACCGCCGTTCATCAATCTGCAGTCTCATGGCATGGTCCTTTGTTGTGTTTATGTGAACATTCTGTGGAATTGTTTGTTTGCCCCCAGGGCAATATCAGCAAAGAGGTCATTGCCATGGGAGTCTATACCAACAACGAGGGGAAGTGAATCAAGTTCGATGATCCAGATAGCCTCCGCCATCCCAAGTTCTTCAAAATAGACGCCTTTTAATGACATTTTCGAGGCAGCAAGCACTGCACATCCCCCGGTACAGGAGAGATATACCCCTCTGCCTATGAGTGCTCGTGCAACCTCTGCCCCCATACCCCCTTTACCAATGAGCGCACGCACTCCTCTGTCTAAAAGGAATCCGGTAAGGGCATTCAATCGTGCAGAAGTGGTCGGCCCTGCTGCAAGAATTCGTGCATCCTGGATGACTGGCCCGCAGTGATAGATGGCTGCTCCGACCGGGTCAAAAGGGATGCCGCTCTCTTTCATCATGAGGTGTGCCTCATCCCGCGCCGTATACACTATCCCCGAGAGCAATACCTGGTCCCCGGCATGGAGGGAGAGGACTTCGTCTCCAAGAGGAGTGGTGAGGGAGGTTCTGGTCACCATGGCACCTCTACCGTGCAATGGCGGGCAGCCCAGCACTGGACATTCACCGCAACAGGTAACGATGCCGTGTGGCACGCGGCCATCCTGACTTTTACTGCAAGTGCCGTTGTCTTACCGCCAAGCCCCATAGGGCCGATCCCGAGGGCATTGACGGCATCGCATAACTTCTGTTCAAACGGGTCCATAGTATCGATGGGAAGGAGCAGAGCCTCCTTGGCAAGTGCAGCACAGCCGTCAAAAGTCCCGCCGATCCCCACCCCCAGGATAACAGGAGGGCATGGCCTTCCGCCGGCAATCAGCATCGTCTCAGCGACAAACCGGGGAATTTTCTCACTCTCTGTGGGGAGGAGCATTGCAAGCCGTGACATATTCTCTGCCCCGGCTCCCTTAGGAAGCACAGTGACCGAGAGACAACTGCCCGGTCGGACGTGGACAATTGGCATCCCGGGACCGGTGTTATCTCCGGAATTCTCTCTCTTAAGGGGGGATACCACATTAGGCCGGAGTGGTATCTCCCTTGTTGCCCTTTGTACTCCCTCTCCTACAGCATAAATGAGGGTTTCCGTATAGGGCACATGCGGTGGCACTGTCAGATATACCACCGGAACACCGGTATCCTGACAGAGAGGGAGGGCACGCTGTTCTGCAATGGCAATATTATCGAGGATGTTTTTTAGCTCATTCTTCGCGAGTGCTGAAGGCTCTCTCATGGCAGCAGAGCGCAGTGCCTCAACAACATCCTGGGGAAGGGTCGTCACAGCCTCCCGGAATGCCCGGCAGGTGGCGGCAGACAATGCCCTGAATAACGGGTCATCTTCCGGAAGAACCATCACCAGTACTCGGCGAAGAAAATCTATAATCGTTTCTGTCTGAAAGCAGAAAAAGGGGAAAGATAGGAAAGGTGTTATTCAGGTTGGTTGACCGCCTGGCTCGGGATCTCGGAAGGTGAGCTGCTGCTCCGATCCACCACAGTGAAATACGAGGGTGACGGGAGCTTGTGGCTACCTGCTTTCATGGCAAGTTTCACCTTGTCGAGATACTGGGGGGTAGTGTAGGTCGTGAAGACTACCTGATCTTTCATTACCCGGGCAGCAGTTCCCACTGCTTTTCCGAATGCCAGCCTCATCCCTTCAGACACACGGTCTGCGCCAGCTCCGGTAGCCTGCTTGTTCTCGCGGAGGACGTGATGCGGGAATACTCTGAGTTTGAGGTGGAAATTCATTCTTCCTACATCTTTGAGGAGCTTCCGGTTTATGCTGATACGTGCCGCTTCGAGCGCACTATGGCGTATCTGGCAGGACTCCTCAACGATCATGTTCAGCTCGAGGGGAAATTCCTGGGAAAGATTTCCCATGTCGAACTGGACAACCTTGCTCCCTGGGACACCACCCATATATTCTCTTCGGGTATATGCCTTCTTTGCCAGATTCCTGTACATTTTTGCTGGTTTTCGAACCATCAGTCAGTCACTCCTTTTTATTATCGGTTCTTTATAATGAGGGAGGATGCACTATTAAATCTTCCTTTGGTTGGCTGCTCTCGTTGATAAGGTCAAGAACATGCCGGCGTATCCGCGCAAATTCAGGGCTGGTACGGTCCCTTGGCCTGGCAAGTGGATTTTCGACAATCTCGCGGATGCAGCCTGGCCGCGGGGTGAGAACAACAATCCTGTCAGAGAGATAGACGGCCTCATCGACACTATGGGTAACAAAGAGTACGGTCTTTTTTGTTTTCTCCCAGATCTCCAGCAATTCTTTCTGGAGCATGTTCCGGGTCTGGGCGTCAAGCGCTCCAAAAGGTTCGTCCATCAGGAGAATTTTAGGTTCGATAGCCATAGCACGTGCCACGGCTACCCTCTGGCGCATCCCGCCGGAAAGTTCATAAGGAAACCTGTCGGCGAACTCAGCGAGCCCTACAAGATTGAGGTATTTCATTGCAATGTCGCGAGCAGGCTTCTTTCCTGTATTTTGCATCTCCAGGCCGAAGGTGACGTTATCGATCACCGTTCTCCAGGGATACAGCGAATATTCCTGAAATATCATCGCCATTTGAGAACTGCGGCGATCGATGGTCTCACCATCAAGGGTGATTGAACCGGAAGTTGCAGAATCGAGCCCGGCAATAATCCGGAGGAGGGTCGTCTTCCCGCACCCCGAAGGCCCGAGTATCGATACAAACTCCTCTTCCCCTACCGTGAGGCTTATTGTTGAGAGCGCGAGGATTGGTACCTGGTTCGGTACCGGGAATTCCTTTGACAGGTCCTGGATCACGAGGGTCATTCTATCTTCACTCCATCAAAAATTGCCGCCTGAGTCAGCGTTCCAGCGATCTCCATGAGAACCATCTCCGCTCCCCTGCCCGGAAGACCTGGTCGATAAGGATCCCAATCACCCCGATAACGACCATTCCTGCAATGATAAGGTTCGTCTGTCCGAAATTGTAAGCATAAAGGATAAGGTAGCCGAGTCCGAGGGATATTCCCGGCATCCACTCTGCCGCTACCACACACATCCATGCGATCCCGAACCCCACCCGGAGCCCTGTCCATACCGTAGGAGCTGAACCGGGAAGGATCACCTTCGTAAGTACGTCCGTTTCCCGGGCACCAAGTGTCTCTGCCACTTCCACCCATGTTTTCTTGACCGATTTTACCCCGTCTATCGTGTTCAGGAGTATCGGGAAGAATGCTCCGATAAATATGATGAACACGATCGAGACAAAACCGATCTTGAACCATGCCAGGGCAAGGGGAACCCATGCCAGCGGGGGTATCGGCCGGAGAAGTTCAATGGTGCTGTCCAGAAAATCGTGGAGGAATCTGGATCTGCCCATCCCAATCCCCAGCGGGATAGCGATGATTGCGGCGAGAAGAAATCCTGAGGCAACCCGGAAGAGACTCGCCGCTGCATTCTCAACCAGACTTCCGGTTCCAAGAGTATATTCTGTAGAAAAGGGATGGATGAGGATAGGAATAACCGTACTGAGTGAAGGGAGAACAAACGGATTATCAATAAAATATGCTGCCACCTCCCATCCCACGATTAGAAGGACCGGGAGGAGCAGGATACGGGGGCTCCTCATTATTCTCTAAACGTTATCCTTCCTTTATTGATAAACCACTCTCTTCAAGGGCATAGCGGAGGAGCACGTCCTGGATGGATCCTTTACCCGGGGCTGCTATCTTTACAGGCTGCCCCCCGGCTGACCGGGTTTCAGCCCACGTGACAAAGCTATCCCAGTCGTTGGCAGGGGCGTCTTCTGCAATAACTATTCCGGAGCCTTCGTTATTGAGAGCCATAATGATCTTTACCGGGGTCCCCTTGTCAATTGCAGCAATCGTTGGAGGGTTCCCGACGAGGGCATACTGGATGGTATCGGTACTTGCAAGCTGCATCAGCTGGGGCCCAGCATCTGCGGGGACAAGCCGAACCTCGGCAACAGTTACACCGTTTACAATAAGGTCAGCGATATCGGGGCGGGATGCAGTGAGATCCCTTGGTTTCAGCGCGATCCCGTAGTTATCCTGGAAATATTTCCAGTTCTTTACTGCGACAAACAATGCTGCATCATGGTCGGACAGAAGGTATCCTACAGAGATTGGTTTTGACTGGGTTAGAGGAGTAGTGATCTGCCCGGACTGGATCATCACCTGTGCTGATTCATAAGGCCGGGTGTCGAAGAGGAGCCTGAGTGATTCGGCATCAGTTGTATTGACAAGCGCGCCAGTCAGGACACCAAGTTCTCTCTGAGCATACACGAATTCCAGAGTGTCATTCTTCCATTCATCGGTCGGCTCATTCACGAATTTGACCGTGGGGAATGCCCGCTGGAGAACATCAACGGAAGAGACCGTGATGTTTCCATATGTGAAATTGCCCTTCCCGGCAAGCCAGTCTGCAACAATTTCCGCACTCTCATTTGGGTGTTCGCTGATATATTGGGTAGAGAGTACAAAAGCCGCCGTCAGGGCATTGGTGAGTTCAGGTGTGTTGTCAATGGCATCCTGCCGTGCGGTAAAGACACAGCAGGGATGGTTCTTCCACCTGCCCGCAGGGGGGAGATCGCCAGAGTAAACGAGAACCTTGCCAATCCCGGCAAGAGGTGCAACCTCCACAAACGGCTGCCAGGCAATGTATCCATCGATCTGATCGGTTGCAAGAAGGGTAGGCATCGGGCCGGTGCCCTTGGTGTATATCACCGAGACCGAATTCTCTCCGGATGGTGATGGAGTGATGCATCCCGCAATAAGGAGTGCTGTCAGCATCACGGCAAGGGCAATTATCAGTCTTTTTATCATGAATATTACTCATATTAGTGGAGTATAAATTCTCCTATTGACCCAATAGAATTCTATATTTGTATTAATTAATAAACAATATTATACAATAATATCACTATTATGATTTATCTGTCCATAATTGGCCAAATACAATTACAATTTGCACAAAAATGTTATATATCGATACACATTATCCCTTCTGTATACTCATGGTGCTCAGTGATCCTGTAAACCGTCTTATGCGCGCCGCTCTCATATCTGACCAGGAGTTCGTCCGGACGCTCAATCAGATTATGAAGAACGAGGTGAGGATCAGTGTACGCGAACTCGCTGAAAAGAGTGGTGTTGCCCAGAGTTCCCTCTACAAGATCCTTCATGGTCACCGTTCACCCAATCTCTCTACTCTTCGTGCTATAGTCCATGCTCTCCAGTATTTTGAACGGCTGGGAGAAGGAGAGTTCATCGGCCTGATCGCTGCAAGGCCTGTCCTTGATACCGTTCAGGAAAGAAACGCGGAAGTGGACGGGCATCGCATCAGGATTCGTGAGTACCCTGTACATACCATGGAAGACGCTATCGTGGCTGCGGTCCGGGCTGAACGCGAAGGGGCTACCGCCATTGTATGTGCCCCGATAGTCTCCAGCATTATCGAGCAGCTGGTGCATATTCCTGTAGCCACTATCATCCCGCGTGAATCGGTGCAGCGTGCCATCGAGCTTGCTGCCCGCAAGGCGTGGCCTTAATCTTTTTTCCCGTTCCTCTTAGTACCAGAGGTATAATTTGGATGGGCAATGATGTGGTGCGGAGAGGGCGGCTCTCTGGAGAGCGGACCGGGGAGATGATACATTTTCTCTCATCTATGGCTGCTGACCGGCATATCGCCGAAGCTGATATCCTTGTCGATATAGCGCATGTGATGATGCTGTCAAAACAGCGGATTCTTGATGGGGTGACAACCCGGCCATTGCTCGCTGCACTCCTCAAACTGTATGATGAGGGGATCCCCGAGTCAGTATTCGAGGATGAGTATGAGGATATTCATGCAGGGATCGAGGCCTTCCTGATCGCCATGGTGGGTGAAGAGACGGGCGGAAGGATGCATATGGGAAGATCGCGGAATGATGAGGTAGCCGCCTGTCTGCGTATCCGACTGAGAGAAGATCTGATCCGTCAACTCTCTCTTCTCATCAGGTTGAGGCAGACACTTCTCTCCCTTGCCGAAGAGCACAGGGAGACGGTAATGCCTGGATTTACCCATCTGCAGTATGCCCAGCCTACCACGCTCGCCCACCACCTTCTGGCCTATGAACAGGCATTCTCCCGGGACTGCGAACGGTTGTCCGAAGGTTATTCCCGCGTCAACCAGTCTCCTCTTGGAGCCGCGGCTTTTGCATCAACAGGATATCCGGTGAACAG
This sequence comes from Methanomicrobiales archaeon, assembly GCA_012516785.1. Lineage (GTDB taxonomy): Archaea > Halobacteriota > Methanomicrobia > Methanomicrobiales > Methanospirillaceae > UBA9949. The sequence goes on along the minus strand of JAAYWH010000096.1, from coordinate 22,311 downwards.
AGGATATGTTGCACAGCTGCTGGGTTTTGATGGTGTACTTGAAAATACCATGGATGCCGTTTCATCGCGGGATTTCGCCCTTGAAACGCTCTCCAGTCTTTCGATTATGATGGTAGGGATCAGCCGGCTCTGTGAAGAACTGATCATCTGGAGTTCTCCTTTTGCAGGGTTCATCTCGCTCAATGATGCTTTCTGTTCCACGAGTTCTATCATGCCCCAGAAGAAAAATCCGGACTTTGCTGAGATTATGCGTGCTAAGGCAGCCTCACTTATTGGCGCATACACGTCCGCTGCTGCGCTCATGAAAGGGCTTCCCATGAGCTATAACCGGGATCTTCAGGAGCTCACCCCCTCTCTCATCCGGGGAATTGAGGATGCACGCCAGAGCACCAGCCTGCTGAACGGGATGCTCCTGACCGCCTCTTTCGACCGTGAGCGGATGAGGGAGGAAGCAGGAAAAAGCTACTCAACCGCAACGGATCTAGCCGACATGCTTGTGAGGAGATGTGGTCTTCCTTTCCGCACTGCCCATAGCATCGTCGGGAGAGCAGTCCAGAACGGGGGTCTGGACAGGCACCACCTTGATGAAGCATCGGTAAGCATCACCGGCTCTCCGTTGCCAGGGAGTACTATTCAGGATACGGATATCATGGACGCACTCGATGTTGAAAAGAGTATCAATCTGAAAATCGCCCCTGGAAGTCCTTCATCCTTCTCTGTCAAGAGAGCCATTGATGAGCGGAAAAAGCGGCTTGATGACGATCGGCACAGGACTGATCAGCTGGCAATGGCACTGAAAGAGGCGATAGACAACCTCATCTTCGAAACAAGGAGGGTCGCCCTTGAACAATGAGTTCCATCCTGGGGATATCGTGCTCTGTCGGCATGGTAACACCGATCGTTCCGGGACATTTATCACCATGCGGGATGGGATGGCGACGATAAAGCTGGACAGCGGCTACAATATAGGAGTATCACTCGATGAGATCTGCCTTGTAACGCGCCCTGATATCACTTCGACATCACCTGTTGCGGTGACCCAGAATGAAGCGCTCCCTCAGCTCTCTATTGTATCGACCGGAGGAACGATCGCAAGCAGGATCGATTACCGGACTGGGGCAGTTACCAGCCAGTTCGACGCTGAAGATATCATCAGGGCAATACCAAGGCTTGTCACCATCGCCCGCTACCGGGCCAGGAAGCTGTACACGATATTATCAGAGAACATGAATCCGGCTATCTGGAAGGAACTTGCGGAAGCAGTCTTCCAGGAGATCAGGAACGGTTCGTCCGGGATCATCGTCACCCATGGAACTGACACAATGGCATACAGTGCTGCAGCGTTGAGCTTCATGATCGACACCCCGGTCCCTGTTATTTTTGTGGGTTCACAGCGGTCGGCGGATCGCCCGAGCAGCGATAACACCATAAATGCCCTCTGCAGTGCGAGTGCTGCCGTGAGCGACCTTGGCGAAGTCGTTGTCGTGATGCATGGAACAATGAGTGATGACACGTGCCATATTCATCGGGGGACCAGGGTGAGAAAGATGCATACCTCCCGCAGGAGCGCTTTTGAGAGTATCGGTATTCCTCCCATTGGAAGGGTGAGTTATCCTTCCCTCGAGGTACACCTCGAACCTGCAGCCATCCGGAGAGGAACACAGGAACCATCCCTTGCCGCTTCTCTTGAAGAGAGATGCGGACTCCTCCATTTTTATCCCGGAATGCCCCCGGAAGCCTTCACTTCCTTTTCCGATTATAAAGGGCTCATTATTGCAGGAACCGGTCTTGGTCACGTCAGCACCTTACTCATCCCGACTATAAAGGAACTGGTCGATGATGGCACTATGGTGGTTATGACATCGCAATGCCTTCACGGGAGGGTATGTGACAGGGTGTATGATACCGGCCGTGATCTGATAAAAGCAGGAGCCATTGAGGGAGGAGATATCCTCCCTGAGGTTGCCCTAGTAAAACAGATGTGGGTTCTTGGCAACGAAAAGGATCCTGAACGTGCTGCGGTTATGATGAGGTCCTGCCTGAAAGGTGAGTGCGGGGGGAGATCCCTTTGATCGATTTTGGCAAGGTCGGGCTCAAAGCTGGCATTGAGATTCACCAGCAGCTGAACACCGCGCAGAAGCTCTTCTGTAACTGTCCCACCACGCTCAGAACAATTGATGAGCATGACAAGGAATTTTTCCGTTATTTGAGAGCGACCGAGAGTGAACTTGGCGAAATTGACGCGGCAGCAAAGGAGGAGATGAAGCAGGAGCGGATGTTCTGTTACTTCGGCTATGACACGACCTGCCTCGTTGAGTATGACGAGGAGCCACCTGCACCCCTAAACCAAGAAGCGCTTGAGCTTGCCTGCATCATATCGCGCCTTTTTGAAATGACCCCTGTCGAACAGATCCATACCATGCGGAAACTCGTTATCGATGGATCGAACACAAGCGGATTCCAGAGAACGGCGCTTATCGCTGTTGACGGGATCCTCCCTAACGGGGGCAAAATAGAAACCATCTGCCTCGAAGAAGAAGCTGCACAGAGGGTTGACGGAGATACCTTCTCCCTTGACCGACTCGGAATTCCGCTCGTTGAGATCACGACTTCCCCCTGTATGAAGACCCCTGATGAGGTCCGCGAGATTGCCGGATATCTGGGTATGGTGCTCCGATCAACGGGGAGGGTCAAAAGAGGGCTCGGTACTATCCGGCAGGACATCAATATCTCGATAGCAGAAGGAGCCCGCGTGGAGATCAAGGGAGTGCAGGAACTGGACCTGATAGCAGAAGTGGTTCAACGGGAGGTACTAAGACAGAAAAATCTTGTTGACATCAGGAATGAACTTCTTTCACGGCAAGCAACTGTCATCACAGAGCCTGTTGATGTCACAAAAATTTTTTCCGCTTCCTCTTCAACGATACTGAAAAAAGCGCAATGTATCCTTGCTGTCCGACTGCCGGGATTCGCCGGGCTTGTCGGAAGAGAGATCCAGCCAGGAAGAAGACTTGGGAGTGAATTCTCGGATTATGCCAAGAAATGTGGGGTAGGAGGAATTTTCCACACCGATGAACTCCCCGCATATGGGATAACACGTGATGAAGTCGACCGTCTTTTCATGCAGATCAGTGGCGGATCGGATGAATGCATTGTGATTGTCGCTGCGGACGGTAAGAAAGCACATTGTTCGGCAATGCAGGTGATTAAGAGGGCTAAGACCGCATTGACTGGTGTACCCGAAGAGACCAGGAAGATGCTTGAGGGAGGAAGCACGTCATATATGAGGCCTCTGCCTGGAGCTGCCCGCATGTATCCCGAAACTGATGTCTTTCCCGTCCGGATAGAGCCCACATGGTACGAGAACCTCCCCGTTCCGGAACTGCTCGTCAAAAAAGCTGAGCGGTTTGTCCGTGAGCTTCATATTGATCCAGCCCTCGCTTCGCAGCTTGCATCATCAGACCAGGTATTTCTTTTTGAAAGGGCAGTCTCGGAGGGTATTGCTCCCTCCCTTGCTGCACGGACCCTGCTCTCAAGCAGAAAGGAACTCGCACGGGGGGGTTCAGATATCTCCTGCCTGTCAGCTGAGAATATCCTGATGGTATTGAAAGCAGTAGAAGAGGGGAGGGCTGCGAAGGAAGCAGTACCGGTGATCCTTGAAAAAGTAGGGGCGGGAACCAGTGTTTCTGAGGCTATTTCCGAATGTGCCCCGGCCGTTTCTCGGAGCAGGCTTGAAGAAATTGTCCGCAGGGTCGTGCGGGAGAGACGTGACTTTGTCAGGGAGAAAGGCATGGGATCTCTTGGGCCTCTCATGGGGATTGTCATGGCAGAGGTAAGAGGTTCAGTCGATGGTCGGGTGGTAAGCCAGGTCCTGAAGGAAGAGATCTCCCGGGAGATCTCCCCCAATACACCCGGTGACAAGGTTTAAGAGAACGCCTGACATAACAATAAAGGAGTTTTCCATATGGGTAAGACAGGATCAGTACTGTGGGTGCAGGTAAAGGGTGTGAAAGGTCAGATCCGGCTTGTGCCTAAAGCGGAAGGTGAATTGAAGCGGGCAGGGCCGAACCAGCGGTTCAAAGCAGGGGCTTCACTCAAGAAACTTGAGGCTGCGACCGGTGATGGGAGGGGCGGCCCCAGAAGGGGAGGTTCCCGGGGTGGACGAGGAGGAAGAGGATCTCGCGGAGGGCGTTCGGAACAGGGACCCGCCGCAAATCCCATGATCCGCAGACCGATGCGCAGGGCAAAAGCATCGATTTTGGGTGCCAAACAGAAATCGGCCCGTTAATAGTCTGATCCTTTTTTTTATTTTTTTTGGAACTATCCAACAATGCCGCAACACTCATCACCGGATGAGCTGATAGAGTGAGCATGGATCTGAAGACTGCTATAAAAACCTACCAGTTTGCCGAGCGTGCAAAATCAGAGCTGATCGTCTGCTCCCAGCTCTTAAATGCCCTTGCCGGATTTCCGGAACAGGAAAGACCCGGTGCGAAACGGATGCTCCTCCTGGTCATCGAATCCGTTCGTTCAGAACTTGAATTTGCTTTCAGGGACACAGAAAGGGCAGAGTTCAAAAAAGGGATCGGTTTTTTGAACGAGGCAATCAGCCTCTCTGGGAGCGATCAGTACGGTTCAGCGGTATTAAAATTATCTGAAGCTATCAGCGCAGCCACGACAGCTGCACAGGGAGCCTGGAAGGTGCTGGCGGACAATGGACTCCTCTGAATATCTTGAATTCCTGAACTCACGCTGCTCTGTCCGTGAATACAGCGATGAAAATATCAGTGATGAAGAGATCACGTACCTCCTGGATTGCGTGACAACCGCCCCAAGCGCGGGGAATCTTGAAGCATGGGATACGGTGCTGGTCCGGGATGCAGGGAGGAAAGAAGCGTTGTCCGACGCTGCAATGGGGCAGCTGCAGGTGTTGAACGCCCCTGCAGTATTCGTCATTTGTGCAAACTACGTGCGATCCATGTCCCGGTATGGAGATCGGGGTATTCTTTACGCGGTTCAGGATGCAACCATCGCCTGCACATACCTGATGCTTGCAGCTCATGCCCTCCAGATCAGAACCTGCTGGGTCGGTGCATTCGATGAGGAGACTGTCAGGGAGATCGTCTTCCTTCCCCCTCATATTCGTCCGATAGCGCTCCTCTGTGTCGGGAAAGGGAGGCTGCCTTCACAGCTTACTGAGCGGATGGCGGTCAGCGAGCATGTTCATATTGAGGAGTGGTACCACAATGCCTGATTATGTTGTAACACTGGAATCAGCCTGGGTGATCAAGGATGTGAAGTCCCTCGATGACGCGGTAGGGATAGCCATCAGTGAAGCAGGCAAAAGGCTGAATCCCTCAGCCAAATATGTTGAGATTGGAGCAGGAATGCTCGAATGTCCATTCTGCGAGGGAGAACTGAATAGTGCACTTATTGTCGCAAATACTGCCCTTGTTGGTCTGCTGCTCGAGATGAAAGTATTCAGGGCTGACTCGCAGGATCATGCAGCAAAGATAGCGAAATCCGTGGTGGGAAAGGCGCTCCGTGATGTTCCTCTCCTCGTCAAAGAAGTTTGCGAGTTATGATTCATATTGTCGGTCATACGGCAGTTGATCACATCTCCCGGGTCTCTGCCCTCCCTGCAAAAAATGGATCGTCGACCATCCTTCACCGTAAAGTTCTCTTTGGGGGAGGTGCAGCTAATATCGCGACTGGGATAGCCCGGCTCGGCGGTGAAGTTACCCTTGTAAGTGCAGTCGGCAGCGACTTCCCCGGAAGCGCGTATGAGACCTGGCTGAAGGAAAATGGCGTAAATACAAAATTTTATACGGTCTCCGGAAAGAACACACCGACTGCATTCATGTTCACCGATCCCCTGGGAGATCAGATTACGTTCTTTGAATGGGGAGCTTCTGAAATTTTCAAAGTCTCTGATCCGCCAGCGTTTCCTTTCGTACACATGGCTACCGCAGATCCCGAATTTAATATGAAAGTGGCGGAAAATGCGGGATTCTCATCGTTCGATCCCGGGCAGGATCTTCACCGATATTCGGCTGAACAGCTCTATTCGATCATCTCAAAGATCTCGCTCCTTTTTGCCAACCAGCATGAGGTTGAGAGCATGTGCCGGATGATGGACCTCTCCCTCGATGACCTTACGACAATAGTTCCCATGGCTGTCTTTACCAGCGGTGCAGACGGCAGCACGCTTTACCAGGAGGGGAAGAGCATACATATCCCTGCCATCCCGGTGAGGCTGGCTGACCCCACCGGTGCAGGCGATGCATATCGGGCAGGATTTCTCACCGCATATACCAAAGGACTTCCCCCTGTTGTCTGTTGCAGGATTGGCACGGTGACAGCATCCTATGCCGTGGAAGTCGAGGGATGCCAGACCAACCTCGCGGACTGGAATGATATGAAGGTGAGGTATGAACAATTTTTCGGGAGCACTGACGTTTAATGGATAAAGATCTCCGGGAACGTTAAATCCGGAAGGAATCAGAGGAGACTGCCATGGGATTTGTGAGCGGAGATGTGAAAATTGAGCGGCTTTCACGTTTCTTTTTTGTCGCACCGTCCTGGCCGGTTTCCCTTGCCATCATCATCATTCTTGGTATCGTTATCGATGGAGCAAGTCTCCGGTCCGGACAGCATATCAGGTTCTTTGGATCGCTCTGTTTTACCCTCCCCGCCCTGGCAGGATTTCTCATCACCAAACCGCTGGTTCGACTTCTTTCAGGACAAATCACACTGAACCGCTCTGCCCTGCTCTCCCTTGCCTGTACGGTTTTTCTGATAATTATCTCCCTTGCCGGCATGGTGGTAAGCATCCCCTTGCTCCCCTTTTCTTATGCGATTGCTCTCGGTTTTATTTTTGGTATACGTCTGGTAGTGCTGGCCGCCATCGCAGATTATCGTCTCATCAGGATGACCCTCCCGGCATTTGTCCAGAGTGGGGTGGGGATCCTGATCGGAATGGTTCTTTTCACTCCTCCCTTCGGGCTTTTTGCCACGCTCTCCACCATTGTTTTTGGTATTGGGTTTGTACTCCTGATATGGGCACTCGATCGCCCCCTTTATCGAGCATTCCACATCCATGGGCTGAATTTCCTGAATACCTTCCTTGCACACATAACTGATGGGTCAAAAACCATGGAGGATTTTTTTCATGAGATCGGTGAGGAAGTCTATGTTCCCCAGGTAAACCTCCTCTTCCGACCAGAGAACGGGCGAGGGGTCCTGTTTATCGTGCCAAATATACACCCCGGTCCCCTGGGAGAAATTGGAGGGGGAAATCTCCCTAACTATCTTCAGTCGTCTTTTTCAGAGCTCGTCATGGTATCACATGGTACTGCAACGCATGATTTCAACCTGGTTGCCGAGGATGAGATCGAGAAAATTATCAGAGCCATACGAAAAGCTGAATCTGCTCTTGTCTTTTCAGACAAAGCTAGCAGATCGCACCGTTATCAGTATGGTTCCGTATCAGTTCTCTATCAGGTTTTCAATGATACCATACTCATCGTCAGCACACGATCCCCGGAAAAGACTGAAGATATTGATCTCGGTGTGGGTATGGCGATTATGGCTGAAGGGCATCGTGCATTCCCGCATGTAGCATTTGTGGATGCCCACAATTGTTTTACCGGTGATATCTCAACAGTTCAGCCTGGAACGCTCTCTGCACTTGAATATCACTCTGCTGCTCTTCATGCAATAGAAGAGGGCATGCGATTAGAGCAATCCCGGTTCCGGTTCGGGTCTGCGCAGGTGATACCTCCCTTTTCGCGGAAGGAAGGATTTGGCGATCAGGGACTCGAGGTGCTGGTCATTGAAGCCGGCGAACAGAAAACTGCGTATGTCCTCATTGATGGCAATAATGTCCAGGCGGGGGTACGTGACATCCTCCGCACCTCTGTACTCAACCTTGTTGAAGAAGCAGAAATCATGACGACTGATTCCCACGTGGTGAATGTTCTTTCCGGAAAAAATCCTGTAGGGTATCATGTAGACCCGGAATTGATCCTGCCCTATCTCGATCAGGCTGTGAAAGAGGCTATAAACAATCTCTCCTGGGGTGAGGCAGCAGGAAGTACCACACTCTGTGAGAGGGTTCGTGTTTTTGGATCACAACGGATGGTCCAGATGGCAAGCACGGTCAATGCCATGATCCTGTTCATACCCCCGCTCTCTGCTGCCGTGCTGCTGCTGGCATTCCTCCTTTCCCTGATGCTTTATATGATTATTATTTGAAATGGGCATTGCCGGATACAGCATATTCTCTCTCCTAATCAGGTTGATCAAATAACAACAATGTCAAATAATAACAACCTAACAAAGGGTATTTTCTCGTATTGAAACGAAATCACTGACAAGCGCAAAACACAAAACAATCACTAAACAGTCTAACGTGGCAGTCTTTAAAAAAAACAGGACAGTCTACCAAAAACGTGACAGTTAACAAAAACATACCATCATGGGCCGGCCCCGGTACGCAACTGATGCATGAGAGTATCAGACATCCATCAATTAGAGTATCAGCATTTGCGAATCTATACCGGGTTTCCGGGCCATGTTGGCTTCATCATTTTTTTGTCTGGTCTGTATATAAATTTTTCTTAAAAGTCCTGATAATTAACCGTGATTTTCACGGTAAATGTGTTTAATGTGCGTTTGGCCACCCATGTTCGCAGTATTTGATCTGCAGGAATAGCCAGCTGTTGAATAATCTCCTGTTGGGGTTCTGCACAATGGGATAGTGTATACAGGAGGTGCACAATTCTTTTTTTATATCGAAATGCCTCCGGCATTTTCATCTATTATGCTTGTGGCCCTCAGGGGAATCATGTTATTTTTTTTGCGGCAACTCCTTGGACATAAGGGCAGGATCTCCCCAAAATAATATCGCGTAGCACCTCCGGAACAAAGATGTCTGTGAGGGATGTGGTGGGATGGTGCCAGCGAAAAAAATAATCTGAGGATATCCCCGTGTTTCTCATATACAGGTCGGCAGACATCTGTATTTATGTGGAAAAACAGGGGAATAATTCCCCTTCTCGGTCCCACGAAAGGAGGGGGATGCTCTTCGTTCTGATCCTCTGCACACTGGCGAATACCATGTCGCAAATAGGAATGAACCGATCAACCACCCTCTACGGGAAAATAACGAATCGGAGCGGGACGTGTGGGAATACGACCGATTCGGATATTTTTTAGAGATAAGAAGAACAAGTTCTGATGTGGATTCACTGACTCATGCTTTTATTGCGACACTCCTTCTGCCGGCATCGATCCCTTTGAGCTCTCTCTTTTTCATTGCGCTCGGTGCAATAATTCCTGATATCGACATCCTGTTCAAACCCTTCTCTGACAAGTATCCCACTCTTTATATTTTTTCTCACGGCGGTTTTACCCATAGCATCGCCGGAGTAGGGGTTGTCGCTTTTCTGGCCTGGCTCGGCATCGCTCTTGCTGATCAGGCCGGTGCCTGTGCATTCTGCTCAGGGGGCTCTCCAGTTCTTATGATAGGGATATTTGTCGGGGGATGTACCCACCTTTTACTCGATACTCTCGCCTTTCCCGGGATACCGCTCTTTTATCCGCTATCAACAAAAAAATGCACTGTGGGGGTATTCCCGGGCCCCAGTCTGATCCTTTTTTCAGCAAGTATCCTCTTTGCCGGTATCCTGATCGGAGGACAGAGATCTGGCATGCTGGTATTTCTTTATGGATCATTTTTTATCGCATTTGTGGCACTGTCTGCAGGGATCCGATATTTTGCACGCACTCATACAAAGGGAATCCTTATCCCGACATTACATCCCCTGAGATGGCTGGTGATCCGGGAGGAGCAATCCAGCTATGTGATTGAGGGATATGATCCTTTCAGGGGTATCTCCAGAAAGGGGGAATATCCAAAATTCAGAGGTCTGGATTCCAGCACTCTGGCGAGTATAAAAGATCGGCCTGAAGTAAAGAGGCACCAATACTATTCCTATATCGTTACGGCTGAAAAGACCGAAAATGGAATTATTCTGAAGGATCCTCTGAGAACGGAAGGGATTGTGTTCTATCCTCCTTCGTTTACTGAAATTACCGTTCCAACCGGATCGTGAGGAGAGGCAAAACCTGATATTTTTCAAAACCGGGCTGCAGGGAATCCTGCACTACCCTGGAGGGGTTACTATCAACGGACCTCGCAGTGGTTTATCAGGTTACCCTCCATGCATTACCGCCATCCGGGGAGGATCAGGGGTTTGCAGGTAGATTCTTCTCTGAAAATCCCTGCAGGGAGGCAAGTTTTCGGGAAAGAATCCTGTTCTCAGTGATATCTTCAACAATACCATTAATGTAGGAGATCTCGCCGGCCGAACTGAACGTTGCCAGGGCAGTGATCCGGGTGTAAATAACGGATCCATCGCTTTTTTTAAGCATCATCTCCCTGTTCTTTACAAAACCATTTTTCTTGAGTTCATCGATGAGCTCTTTTCGCCCATTCGTCTTGAGAAACATATCGGAAATTGGTATCTCTTGCACTGCTTCAAATGAAGAATAACCGAGGATACGTACCAGATGTGAATTTCCCCAGATAAATTTTCCTTCCGGATCTCCAGTACTGCGATACACTCCGACATTGATCGAATCAACCAAGTCCTTGTATCTCGATTCAAGAGCCCTGAACCGCTCTTCAGCTTTTTTGGACGAAATATCTTTCACGATGGTTGAGGTTCCGATAATTGTATTATCCCGGTCAAAGATGGGAGAAACTGTAACTGATACATCGATGACCTTTCCGTCTTTTCTCACTCTTCTCGTCTCGAAGTCCGATATAAATTCACCTGCTTTCACCCTGGCAAGAATCCAGTCTTTTTCATTCAGCAGAGGGGTGGGAAATATGATGTCGATATCTTTTCCAACGACCTCATCAGCAGTATACCCATAAATTCTCACTGCACCGGGATTCCAGGTCTGAATTCTTCCAGTGATCGTCATTCCTATGATTGCATCGTGGGAAGATCTGACGATCTCAGCCAGGAGGTTCCGTACTCGTTCTGCCTCTTCGATATCAGAAATATCTTCATAGATGACCAGCTGGCAGCCATCCAGAAGTGTCACTGGATGAAACACGATCGTCCGGAACTTCCCGTCCTTGCATCTTACCCTGAACTGCCGCGATCGTATCTCTCCCTTCTTCGAATGTCTCAGATCACTCAGCCACAAATCCCGTGCCTTCTGCATCTCGTTCGCATCCGGGAAAGCATGGAGGAACCATCTCTTGCCATCGGGAATGTCCGCAAGGGTATATCCAAACTTCGAGATGAATTTACTATTTAAAAACAGGTATTCCCCTTCCGGACTGATAATGGAAATAGGAAGCGGAGAGGTCTCGGTAATCATAGAGAAACGATTTTTACTCATCGAGAGTGATTCAGTGATGATATGTCGCTGAAAGGCAAGTGCGGCAATTCCAATATAGGTTTCAACCAGATCCCTGTCTCTTAATGCTCCTTCTAAGGGAAGGCACACTGCGGCAGCCCCAATTATATGTTCATCCCATACAATGAGGGTAGCATACACCATCCGATGACCGATAGCCTGGATAATGCGGTTGAGTGCTACCTCGCCAATGAGCTGGTAGAGAAGGTCTGTTGGTATTACTGCGAGCTGGCCATTCTGTATTCTTTCGTATTCTCCAGTTTTTTTGAGTATTTCGGGGGATGGAGAAAATTCAATCCCATTTCCTTCAAAAAGAACCTCCAGGAGATCCACCCCTTTCTCATCACGTATCTCCCGGATAGTCATCATTTTGTTCGTATCATTGTAAGAACAAAGTATGATGACAGCATCAGGGACGATTTCCGCAATGCCCGATGCAAGATGGGAAAAGATCTCTTTTTCGTTGGTCGTTTGAAGAAAAATCTGCGATTTCCTGGATAAAAATTCTTTTTCAGCCGAGTGAATCATCATCTGATCGTACGCATCCTGCTCTGGCGATACGTCTCTTCCAATCCCCTGATATTCGGCTATTTTCATATTTTCGTTGTACAATGCCCTTATTGTGAGAGAAAATTTCATAGCGCCGTTCAGGGTTGAAATTTCATGGACTTTTGTTGTGATAGAAGATTCCCCCTTCGTTTCATGTACCTGTTCCAGAAATTCGAGACGCGCCGGATCCGAGAAATAAGAGAATATATTTGCACCACGGAACTCGGTTCCGTTCTTACCAAATAATTCCCTGAAAGTGCGGTTTACATAGGTAATTGTTCCGTTTGGGAGAAATCGGAAGATTATATCGGTAAGATCCTCAACAATTGCCTTGTACTGAGCCTCGCTCATCTGTAGGGCATCCCGATATCGGATCTCATCAGTGACATCTCCGATCAATAAAATTGTCCCCTGGCCTGTATCCTCAAAAACTGCGGGGATCTTTTTTACCCGAAAATGGCGAACCCCCCTGGGATCGTCAAGTTGGGGCATCCAGACAGTGAGATTCTGTATCGGTCCTTCATTAATATCCCCCACCTGTATTGCAGGAAAGAAGGGGCCGGGGCATTCTTCGAGATTTCTCCCTACGATCTCATCCCGTGTTTTGCCTATCATCTTCAGAAGGGGGACATTTGCCTCAATGACTCTCCCGTTTGTATCAAGGATCAGGATCATATCAGAAGAATAATTGAGAATGCCGGCAAGTGGGATCTTTGTTGAAGAAAAATACACCTTACTGGTTCCTATCGATTGCATCTCAACATGGCCAAGCCTTTCGAGATAGTTCAGATCACTGGAAACGATATTTCTCTTCAGACCAAGCCGTTCAGCAATCTCAGATATACTCATCCCGCGGGGATTCCCTTTCAGAAGATTCCGGATTTTATCAATCCGTTGTTCGGCATGGTTGTTCATTGGATGGTAATCAGGAGTATGACTCAAAAAGGTTTGCACATGCATTAACTATACCTCTCTCTCCCGGCATCCCAGGAAAAGGGATTGACTGCCGGTAATGCCATGCAATGGTGGACTACCTAGTGCATGTCAATTTATCCGTGCATAATTATATTGCAAAAAAATATTTAAATTAACTAAATACCCTTTTGTGCCGATGGAGCGATCAAAACCAGTAGGTATTGCCTCCAAAGGGGATGATAGGAATGAGTTTGAACCAGTCAGGGAGATCCGTGGTGCAGATATCACAGAATGCCGAGTATTTTCTCCGCAGGGCGAGTGAAGCATCACATGCAGCAGATTATCTACATGCGCTCGAATATTATGACCGTGCTCTTGCGACAGATCCCCATTACGCAGGCGCCTGGCATGAGAAAGGAAACTGTCTTGACGAACTTGGACGTTGTGATGAGGCGATAGCCAGTTATGATGAGGCAATCAAGCACGATCCTTACAATGCAGAGACCTGGTTTAACAAAGGATTAATCCTGAAGCGGATGGGCAGGGAGAGTGAAGCATTCCGGTGCATTAATCATGGTATCGATCTTGCGCTGGGAAGATGATACTGGGTCGTATTGGTAATTCATATTCATTCTCTCATTATTTCGAAAAGCCGCATGACATTTAATCTGATTAAGAGGCTTTACTTCACTGTATCGAGATCAGCTGCCAACAAGGAATTATATTTCAGATGAGACGGAGATCTCAAACAGAGTAATACATCAATCCCATCCAATCGCTTTTCTTGGGTGAGATCGAAACATACTGCATGGATGATGCCGTCCGTTTCTTTGAAGAAGATTCCTATGCCCGGCAGGCGGGCATCGAGCTGATTGACGTATCCCCGGGAAGAGCAAGGGTAAAAATGGAGATCAGAGAACAGCATCTGAATAGCCATCGCACAGTCCACGGGGGGGCGATCTTTACGCTTGCAGATACGGCCTTTGCACTGGCTTCCAATTCTCACGGAATCCCTGCCGCGGCAATTAATGCTCATATCTCGTTCCTGACTGCAGCACGGTCCGGGATCCTGTATGCTGAGGCAGAGGAATTTTCCAGAAATCCCAAACTGGCCAGCTACACCGTCCATGTCACGGGGGAAGATGGACAGAGGATTGCGATATTCCAGGGCATGGTATTCCGGAAAACTCCCCACCCCTGATGGTTGAGTGTGTTCCTTCCAATGAACTGAACGCATTTCTGCTCCATTGCGATATTCCACCACACCCCCTGTTTACCCGAAACATGCCCGGATCCCTAGACTATTTATCAGGTAAATCTGATATGCTAAACCGGGACGTACGCTTATGCTCTCAACCAAGAAGATTATCAAGGAAATCTGGGACGCCCAGGGATATGGGAACCTTGCGGTATGGGATGATGGAACGACACGGATTGTCGAGCCAGGGAATGTCCCCCTGATAAATGGTCTCCCGCCCCGAGCAGTATTCAAGCCGCTACCGCTTGTAGGGGGTTTTCCCATGCTCGATCACGCCCTGTACAACAGCTCACTTCAGGAAAAGATTGAAGGAGTTATCCGAAATTCCGGAGGAGAGATCTCACGGGATTAACCACCGCTCTGCCGTTTATTTTATATTCATCGGACCGATGAAGCTTACCCATAAAAATCTATTTTGATGATCTATGCGCAACTATCGGATAAGGGAATACGGTTTTGGGGACCAGGTATCCCGTATAAAGAGGATTGAAATCATGCCATTCTGGATGGGAAGATGGACGGGTGCAACAGGCAGGGGGGCTTATACGGCAACACTCTACAGAGGGCAGCGCCCAAGAGAGACCTTCTATGAAAGGGAGTGGAATCGTTCTCCTGCAATGGTGAAAGAGGAGAACAGCTCCTGTACACCTCTTTCCCAGGATCCGGTATGATGCATGAAATCGAGATGCTTTCCGCTACTTGACGTAACTTCGCCATTTTATAGAATGAGACCTTTTCCGGTCAAATGACTCGATCAAACCTCATCTGTAGTGATAGGAGGACGTTCTTGTGAAAACAGGACGACCCCGTGGTAACTGGGGTAAAATTGCCGGGAAATGAACGAATTGGAAAAGAGAGCCTCAGGAGGGAATCGAACCCTCGACCTTGTCCTTACCAAGGACACGCTCTACCGACTGAGCCACTGAGGCACGGTGCACCAATAACCTAGGAGGTGAACCCTTTAAAAGATTGCGGATAAGATACAATAAAAGAGGGAATTTGTTGAGATAATGGCCTGAAATATCTCCCCATAAGGGGCAGGAACGCGGATCTTCGCTGATAATACGATCAAGATATTCTCCATGAGATGGAATTCAAGTCCAAAGAAAGGGGAGTGAATTTTAAAAATTGGATTTGTTGTTGGAATCTCTGATGCGGACATCCATCCTTGGAACGGGGATTTCTATCTCTTCCTGGGTAAATCGTTCCGCAATCATCATATTCACCGCATCCCTGACCTCCCAGGTCTTTGTAACATCCGACGTCCAAAGATCGAGCTCAAATTTAAGGCTTGACTCGCCAAATTCCAGGAAGTACACCACAGGTTCAGGATCTGAGAGGATGAAAGGGATACGTTCTGCCAGTTCGATTGCGATGTCATTCAGTATTTTTTTTACCTGCTGGACATCAGTACCGCAGGCAACTCCGACAGGTACCCTGATTTTCATCCTTGCATCCGGTGTGGAATAATTCACCACAAAACTTTTAGTAATCGTTGAATTCGGAATCGTTACAATCTGATTATCCAGAGTCCTTAACCTCGTACTGCGGGAACCAACATGCATAACATCCCCGGTATACTGGTCAATTTTTATTCGGTCATAGAGTTCGAAGGGCTTGTCCACAGCAATAACTGCCCCCCCTAAAAAATTTGACAAAAAATCCTGTGCAGCCAGGCCAATGGCTATTGCAACAATCCCTGCACCGGCCAGGAAAGCGGTGATATCAATGTCAAGGACGAGTAGGATGAGGAGAAAAGCGACAAACCATATCACGTATTTTGATATCGTGAGAGCTATGGTAACCATCCTCTCATCGATATCGCTCCCGGCTTTGCCTGCGATGCGGGAACCATAGATGCTGATGAAATTGTGAACAAACCCGGAAACGATCCACGCACCGATTATTACATATACCGCTTCGAAATACTTGCTCTCCACCACCCCTTCAAGCCGGGGTGGGAGGCTTGCCACCTGGAGTGCGGCAAAAACTGAAATCACCAGAACTGCAATAACAGCCGGTGTACCAATGGAAGCGAGGATAATATCATCAATTCTGGATTCCGTGGTATCAGCTTTTTTCTTTAACCATTTTACGATACCATACATCGTAAATGCAATGACAATCCCTGCCAAAAAAATGATTATCGCAAGAAAATTCCCTGAGATTCCGAATATCTCTGTCGGGACAAACAGGGTAGAATTCGGACCTGTTTCATTGTTCATTATGAGTATACTTATCTTTGCAAATCGTAAATATTTAGTCAGGAATGGCTATCGGAAAAGAAATTTCTGAAAAGATCAATGACCTTGTCGACCGTGATTACGCGTTCATGCACATCTGCGGGACGCATGAAGCTGCTATTGCCCGCCATGGATTGCGGAGCCTGTTGCCCGCACGACTGAAGATCGTCATGGGGCCGGGGTGCCCCGTCTGCATTACTCCGCAGGGAGAGATAGATGCAGCCCTTGACCTGGTCGAACGGGGGGTTATTCTGGCAACCTACGGAGATCTCCTCAGGGTTCCCGGTAGTGCTGGTTCACTTGAATCATCAGGTGGGGACGTAAGAGTTGTCCAGGGGGTCCATAAAGCAGTAGAGATTGCAAAAGGGACGGACAAGGAAGTGGTATTTATATCAGTCGGGTTTGAAACTACGGCTCCTACAGTTGCCGCAACCATTCTTTCAAAGCCGCCGCAAAACTTCAGTATCCTTTCCTGCCACCGGCTTGTTCCGCCAGCTATGAAGTGGCTTCTCGAACAGGGAGAAGCTCATCTCCAAGGGTTCATGCTTCCAGGTCATGTCTGTACAGTGACCGGATACCAGGATTATGAACAGTTCCCCGTACCTCAGGTAGTTGCCGGCTTTGAAGCCGAAGATATTCTGCTTGGACTCCTGATGCTTGTCCAGCAGGTCAGAGCGGGTGCTCACCGAATCGATAATGCCTATCCCAGGGCAGTCTGCAGAGAAGGTAATCCAAAAGCAAAAGCTCTGATGTACCAGGTTTTCGAGACTGCCGATGTGGAATGGCGGGGTTTTCCGGTTATCCCCGCCTCTGGTCTCAGGCTCAAGAAAGAATTTGAGCACTATGATGCCCAGAAGAAGTTTGAGATAGAGTTCAAGAAGGTCAGCAAGCATACCGCCTGTATCTGTGACAAGGTGCTCCGGGGAATAGCTCAACCTTCAGAATGCAGACTTTTTGACAGAGTATGCACACCAAGAACTCCTGTTGGACCCTGCATGGTAAGCCATGAGGGTGCCTGCAAGATATGGCATACCTACAAAGAAAAGCACCAATAATCTTTTTTTCTAACAACATCCGGAACTACGATTGAAAAGAAATCCACCGGGTTCTTTCCCTCCATCTAAAGGGGGAACACCTCGTCAGTTTCATTTCTTTGAAGCAATAGAATACAGAGGACCATGCGAGCAATCCCATAATTATTATACTCTTCAACATCCTGTTCATATGGAGACACATCCATGTGCCTTTTATCAGCCCTGGTAGGGTAGTGGATATCCTGGGAGCCTCCGGAGCTTCCGACCCGGGTTCGAATCCCGGCCGGGGCGTTATCTTTTCCGGGTAGTATGGGGTGCCTCCTGCTGGCATCTCATTGAACGGATGAACATATTCTGCGTCTTTTCCGGGGAAGGTTATCGGGTAAATCGCTCAAAACCCGGGATTGCCCATCCCTTTTATGGTTTTGAGGATTCACAAAGTTAAGCATGCATTACGAAATCCGGTATGGACCGTCCTACTCAATGCTTGTGGTGACCCTTGAACCTGGCGACTCCCTTACAGCGGAATCGGGTGCAATGACATATATGCAGCCCGTGATTGACGTAAAGACCCAGAAACGTGAGAAGAGCTTCTGGGGATCGCTCTCCCTTGCACTGGTTGGCGGCCAGAGTTTCTTTGTCAACGAATATGTGGCAACCGGACAGAAAGGAGAGGTGGCGTTTTCAGCCGCTCCTCTCGGTGATATCGATTCTCTCACCGTCTCTCAAGGCCAGGGTTTTCTCGTTCAGAAGTCTGCCTACCTTGCGTCCCAGGAGGGTGTCGATCTCGATGTGAAATGGGAAGGGTTTACCAAAGGTCTGTTTGGACAGGGGCTCTTCATGATCAGAGCAACAGGGAATGGCCTGCTCTTCATCAATACCTTCGGTGCTATCGACAAACATGTGCTGGCCCCAGATGAATCCCTCATTGTTGACAATTTTCATCTCGTGGCCTTTTCCGATAGTTGCCACTATGTTGTCCGGAAATTTGGCGGATTGAAGGAGACCATCCTTGGTGGGGAGGGCCTGGTGACTGAAATCACAGGCCCTGGAGAAGTATACATCCAGACAAAGAATATCAGGGAATTGTCTGACTGGATATGGACACTTATTGCCCCAAGGGTCCAGGCCAAGGCCCGGTAAAAAGATCCACAGGGGAGAGAAACAGGTTGCGCTCAGTTGATTACAAATATACGCCGGATACCAGGACGTCGGGGATTTAGGCCGCCCATAAAATGGGTACGATTTCGCTCCGACATTTATTCCTGCAATATGATATGGCTGATTCGGCAGGAAGTTGATCCGGCCTATTATTTCTCTCAAGGCTAGGAATCTGCGTCTGGGAAAAAAACCCGCTGGTGGAAAAGACAATTCCGAAGAGAGCAATTCTCTGCTTCAGGATAACAAGAAAAAAAGAAGAGTTCAGGCGTTCTTCATCTTGGCTTTGCCGACATACCCGTCCTTGCCAAGATAATAAAGGAAGCCTTTTTCTCGGGCGATCTTTTCAGTCCCGACCTTCTTCTTCTTTCCGCCTTTGTTGTTCTTCATTGGTGCTGCCCATACGTACCCATCCTTACCCAGATAATAGAGGTACCCGGGTTCACGCTTGATTTTCTCTTTTCCAATCTTTGTTCCCATAAATTCACCTTGATTTTTAAGTTTTGGTTTATACAAAAGTGATAACGCAAGTTGGTATTTAAATGTTTCGCTGAGATTCCCCCGAAGGCCGCCGTGCATACCTATCTTTCGCCGTGAAGTATCCAGTAATACCGATTTCTTTATTAATTAGTGTGAAATAATATCTGATAATTATTACTTCTCTCAAATTATCGCCTGCAAAAAAAAAATTTCCGGAATGTTTCGTGGTGATGCCGCACAACAGTTCCGTGTTCGACTCTCATTTTCCAAGGTGTCATTTTGTATCAGGAAATAAGAGACATCACACGGAAAACACAATATCAGGCGAGTAGAATTCTTTTTAAAATTTGATTGAAAGATGGATTTGATGAATATTTAAGGAAATCAAGATAGTAACGTATTGTTCATTGAAACAAGGGAATATTCTGTCATTCCGTATCAGATGCAGCCAAGAAGAGATGGATTTTAAGAAACACTTTCAAAATAAAGTAGTGTTGATGCGCTCTCACTTTTTTCCGTAGAACACTGAATAACGGGCAAGGTATAATCCCGTTTGTTCAAGACACCGATCTGCATAAAGTCAGTCTGCAGGTTCAAATCCCCGGACAAATCCCCTTTTATAGAGTTCTTCATTCTTCTTCAGCCATTCTGCGGCATGGATAAAACCGTTGTTATCAGCCTTTTTGACTGCAAGGGGATAGTCATCGGGGTAATGAATTTCCCGATTTATCATCATCAGCTCCTGATACACCTTGCGTGGGACTTTCACTCTGTCGATCATGTCTGGTATATGATCGGTATTCTTCATTGAGATAAATATAGATTATTCACCTGTTCATGGTTGGAAAATGAATTTATGCAATGAATACGCCGGAAAGAAATGAATATACTCTTCAGTATGAAAGATGATACCATTATAATTCCAGTCAGGAGGTAGAATTTTTATGAATATCCGATCAATCTCTCCTGCAGGGTTTACCTCTGCTATCCTGTTATTCTGTATCGTTGTTGGAGCAAGCTTCCTCTGCGGCAGCATCGAGAACACGGGTAATCCTGCTGCCGGATCTTCCGGGATACTGCAGGTCGGACACGGTATCCAACCTGCGTACGAAAATCAGGACCCGGCCTCTTCTGCCGATGTACCCGTGGCCAATTTTTCTGCAAAGGCAGGCGCGATAACCAGGTTCAGCGTTTTTTTTGACGGGACCCCCTCCAAAGGATCGGATCTGAGTTACCAGTGGAGTTTTGAAGATGGATCTGTTCTTTCTTCACCAAAACCGGTAAAATTTTTTAAAGGCCCGTTGGTTGGACTGGTTACCCTGAAAGTGAGCAATGCCGAAGGAAGCGACAGCATCACGCAGAAGGTTACGATCGATACGAAAGGAGAGGTGAGTGTAGAGCGTTATGATAAGCCTGATATTTTTGAGGAAATACCATCAGTCATAACTCCCGCCACGATCCCTGACGTGAATGAAACAATTCCCGGAGTCATCGAATCTCCTGATTACCTTCAAAAATTCATCGAAGGTGCCCAGTTCATGGAAGAGGGAGACCTCTCTGGTGCAATTGAAGCCCTGAGTACATCGATTACACTAAACCAGAGCTTTCCCGATGCGTATGTAGCCCGAGGAATGGCTGAATTCATGACGGGATATTATCAGTTCTATGAATTCCGTGGAAAGGAACAGCTGCTCATGGCCGTTGACGATTATACCCGTGCACTCGATCAGGATCCTGGAAATATTGATGCACTTCTCGGGAGGGGAGCAGCATGGATCTACCTTGGGGAGTATCATTCATGGCGGTCGTATATCGGAAATGATACTGTATTCAACTACTATGAGAACGCAATCAAGGACTTCAACAAAGTCCTTAAAACCGAACCGGATAATATCGATGCCATCAACGGAAAAGCATATGCCACACTAGTTATTGGTTCAGGGAATCCGGCAAAGAAAGCAAACACGCTGATGGTTGAATCCGCAAAAAAGGATATTGAGCGTTCAATCAGGCTGAACGATGATAATCCGCGTGCTCATTTTATCCTTGGATTGTATTATGATCATGAAGGCCTCTATCCTTCAGCCATCAATGAATTTTCAAAGGCGATTGAACAGGATCCCACGGAAGCATGGTATTATGAATGGAGGGGATTTGAAAAGTTCCAGAAGGGAGATTATTCCGATGCTATCAAGGATTATTCGACGGCCATCTCCCTGCAGCCCCGCTTTGCACAGGCATATAATATCAGGGGAATGACAAGGGCATTTCTTATGAATGTGGATGATCGTTCTCCTGAACTTAGTGATTTTAACCAGGCAATCGAGATCAATTCGGAAATATCCGAATTCTACCGGAATTATGCTCTAGGACTTGCAAGCTGGAAATACTGGGACAAATCGCTGAATGAGCATTCGGTTGATGTGCTTGCGACGGCATCTGAACTTGATCCAACCGATTACCGGATCCACGGGGACAGGGCGTATATTCTTACGGGGTTGAACAGGAATCACGAAGCCACCCAGGAACTTATCGAATATCAGAGGCGTTCGCTCACCAATGAAGAGAAGATAACGGCCAGCGATCTTCTGGCATATAACAACGTGGCACGGTACTATGTGAACACGTGGTAAAAAGCACAAGGCGCTACGCCTTTTTTTCACCGTAAATCGTTACCGGATACTCGGTTATCAGGTTCTGATTACTGGGAAAGTGGCAGCGCAGGCCAATTCACTAGACCTGATGAGCTAGTACTGCTGGATACCAGAAAGACAGGAAACAGAACCATCAGAGAGAAAATAGTGCTGCTATGGAGCATATAACCACTCGTGGTCAAAATCCTTATTACCTAAAACGGAATACAATCACGCATGACAGATACAATAAAAGAAGTTCCTTTTCATCCAGGTATTTCAAAATATTCTTATGAACGGAGTATAGCGAGGGGAAATAGAAAAGGTCTGATAACCGCTAATGATGAACGTTTAATTCTAGAATTTGTGACGTGGAAATCTGTTGAAAGTAATATCAGTCCATCAAGACGGAATAAAATTACTAGCACCCTCGTAAATTGGAAAAGGTTTCTTCCCGTTGAATATCCTGCCCTGACGATGACCGATTTAATGACAGGGATTATGAATATGAAAACCGGGAAATCCGAAACGGGAAATCCTCTGAAAACCAATACTCAACACGATTTTGTAAGAATTTTAAAGATGTTCCTCTACTGGATGAT
>JAAYWH010000095.1 GCA_012516785.1 Methanomicrobiales archaeon | reverse complement strand
TCTCGTGTCTTTCACAAACATCGGACAGACGGGACCTGGGATTTCAAGAATGAAGAGCCTTTTTATGGAGATTGAGGATTAGAACGTTAAAAATTAAAATAAATAGATTCTATGCGTCTTTTGAGAAGTATGCCTCAGCCCGGATTTGAACCGGGGACAACCAGATCTTCAGTCTGGCGCTCTCCCGAACTGAGCTACTGAGGCGAGGAATACATTATTTAGCTCTCAGCCTAATAAATTGTATTATTTATGGGTGCATATCCCAAAAAATGCACCGATTTTTACCTTTGGTGGTGGCGTATCTGGGTTTCGCAGGAAAAGGCGGTGCTGGCGGGGGATTTGAGGAGCGGGTAACCAATCTGCTCAAATCAAGGAGATCAACCCTCGTGCACCTGACTCATAACGATCTTGATGCCGTTGGGAGCGATGCAATTCACAGAATGCGGTATGGGACGATCACGAGTATCTTCTGCTCGGTCGGCACCTTCCCCCAGGCGCTCGATGCATTAGCCTCTGCAGAGGGGAAGGGGACAATTCTCTCCATCAGCGATCTTGGGTATCAAAAAGGGATTGAACAACGTATCCTGAGCGTATTTGAAGCAGGCTGGCGGATACAATGGCGTGATCATCATCGGTGGTCAGCTGATGAGAGAGAAAAAATAGAAGAGTTTTGTGATCTGCTCATGCTGGACACATCGACCTGCGGGTGTGGTATCTGTGCCAGGGACCTGCTTCCTGGTGATGAAACAGCAGCAGAGATTGCCCGGGTAGTCTGCGACTATGACCTCTGGAAGCATGAAGATCCCCGATCAGCGATGCTGGGTGTTGTCCTGCAACGGAAAAAGAACAGGGATTATGTCCGTGACCGTCTGGCAGAAGGCATTCTTACAGATGAGTATATTGAAAAGGAATATAGGGAAATCGTCGGAGATATGGAAGAGAAAATGGCGAAGAGCATTCGAAAAGCAACACTCATGGGAGAGAAATACCGTATCGCATTCTCTCCGCTTTTTGGATACCCCAGTGAGACAGCCGCCCGGATGAGGAAAGAATTATCGACCGATATTGAAGTGCTCATTTCTAAGGATGGCCGGTTCTCTCTCCGAACAGTTCCGCCAATAAGCCATATCATCGCGCGTCATTACGGGGGAGGGGGGCACCCGAACGCCGCTGGTGGATCGTTTCGATTTTCATTCCTTGAAAGAATTAGATTCATACTTCTTGGCAGCAGCTCTCAATTCAGGCGTTTCGTGGATATCGCGGAATCTATCTGAACACCGAGGCATTTTTCACTACCGTTTTCCAGTATTGATCACATGAGTCCTGGCAGTATCCGCCACATATCAGATGTTCTGCATCTCTGAATTCGAGTGCCCGAAGGAGATCCTCCTCTCTAGCATCGACCAGGATAATCTTCTGGATGTCATAATCATCCATGATTTCTGCAACAAGCCCAAGTGCAGATGATCTGACAGCCAGGATATCCTGATATTCAAGGAGCAGCCCCAGATTTTTTTTTGTTTCCCTGTGGCTGAAAAAAAAGACTTTCTGACCTGCAAGCGCTTCCAACTCCTCTTTATCCGGGGTATCACAGTGGAGAATATGGCCGAAAATCCCCCTATCCCGCATCGATCGCATCATTGCATGATAGACAGAGACAAGAGCAGGCAGTACCTCATCAGTGTCTTTATAATATCGATTATTCAGCCTGAGTTCCCCGGGAGATGGGAAAGCAAACCAAAGATCTTTTTGTATGGCTGAAAGGTATTCGGCATCTTTCACAAGGGGAAAGCTGTCGTATCCGATCTCTCCTGTTATTACCCTTCCTTCAGTCCCTATAAAGGAGTCGATTAAACGGTCCTGGTAAAATTTCCCCCCCGCACAGGGAATACCTACCCCTGCATCAATCTGGGGCACCAATTCTGCCTCAAGTCGAAATGTAGTGAGGTCCCCTTGTTTTCCCCGCTTTGCACCCACCCATTCTACCACAGCTTCGCGATCAGGGATTGGTCCATCGGAACCGAATGATCGGGTTGGAAAAAATACTCGTTTTCGCATGGTAATCACGTTATTTATAGCATCATCGTCAAACCGAGATAATGATGAGTGAAAGACCCGTCCTCGTAACCTGCGGGCTCCCCTATACCAACGGCCCCTGCCATCTCGGCCACCTTCGTACGTATGTCCCGGCTGACTTTTATGTCCGCTATTTACGCCGGACTGGTGAAGAGGTTGTTTTCATCTGCGGGTCCGATAATCATGGAACACCCATTGTGGTGAGTGCCGAAGACGCAGGAATCTCACCCAGGGCATTGAGTGAACAGTATCATGCTCATTTTGACCAGACGTTCCGCAGAATGAATGTGGTATTCGACCATTTTGGTATGACAGATGATCCCACCAATCACCGTCGAACCAGGTCAATCGTTGAGCGCCTCATTGCTAACGGGCACGTGTACTCAAAAGTCATCCAGCAGAGCTATTGCAAAAAATGTCAGCGGTTTCTCCCTGACCGGTATGTTGAAGGAATCTGCCCACATTGCGGGGCACCTGCCAGGGGAGATGAATGTGACCAGGGATGCGGGAAACACCTTGAACCAGGCGAGATTAAGGAGCCGATCTGCACAGTATGTGGTACCCGGGCAGAATCGAGGGATCAGGAGCACTATTTTTTCAGACTGAGCAGATTCAAGGAATACCTTCTGGAACATCTTGAAACGTTATCAGGGACCCTTAATGCCCGGAACTATGCCCTTGGGTGGGTGAGAGATGACCTCCATGACTGGTGCATAACGAGAACCCTTGAATGGGGAGTGAAATTTCCTGATCGGGATGACCTGGTGGTGTATGTCTGGGTTGATGCCCCGATTGGTTACATCTCTTTTACCGAAGAATGGGCAGAGAAGAATGGCAGGTCATGGAAGGAGTACTGGTGCGGGGACAAACCCAGGGTCACCCATTTTATTGGAGGGGACATCATCTATCACCATTGCATATTCTGGCCAGCGCTCTTGGAGGGTGCAGGATATGGAGTCCCCTCTGCGGTGGTGGCATCAGGAATGCTCAAGGTGGATGATCACAAGTTCTCAAAATCACGTGGATATGTGGTATGGACAAACGATGATTACCTTGATAAGGGTCTTCCCGCTGACTACCTGAGGTACTACCTGCTCGCTTACACCAATCACACCAAGGAACTGAACTTTTCCTGGAAGATGTTCCAGGAGCGTATAAACAACGAACTGGTCAATACGCTCGGGAACTTTGCATACCGGACATTGTTTTTTGCCCGGAAGGAGTTTGGTGGGGTTCCGGATATCGCTGTAAGTCCCGATATTCTTGAGGAGATCGGGACTACGCTGTCCCAGGTAGATTCCAGGATCAGGGACTACGAATTTAAGACGGCCATTGATGCGATGATGACCCTCGCTGCTTATGGCAACAACTACATCCAGACCAATGCACCCTGGAAATTGATCAAGACGGATCGAAATGCTGCAGCGCAGGCTGTCAAAGATTGCATAGTGCTTGTTAGAGCCCTGTCACTCCTCTTTGAACCGGTGATACCCGGAAAGGCACAGGAGATCTGGGAGATGCTTGGGAATACTGACCAGATAGCCAATCACCGCATCAATGACGCAATAGAGGATGTTGCAGCCGGACCACTTCCTGTGCCATCTCCAGTATTTTCCAAGCTTGAGGATGATTTCATTGGTGAAATGGACAGGCTCCTTGCACATCGGGTTGCGGAGGCAGAGAAGAAGATGATAAAAAATGAGATGATTCCATTCGAAGAATTTTGTAAGCTGGACATTCGGACAGGCAATGTCGTCTCGGCTGAGCAGGTGCCGAAATCGAATAAACTCCTGAAACTCAAGGTGGATATAGGGGGGGAGATACGGCAGATTGTCGCCGGGATGGCCCAGTTTTACACCCCCGAAGAGATGACCGGAAAGAGCGTGGTGGTAGTGGTGAACCTCCAGCCTGCCAGGATTTTTGGCATTGAGAGCAATGGCATGATCCTTGCAGCCGGGGATACTGCATCTCTTCTGACACCTGAAAAACCTGTGCAACCGGGTACCAAGATCAGATAATTTTTTTCCAGGAATTCATTTCTTATTCATTTCTTCAAATTCATAAGATGGATGAAAAATTGATGGTGTGGCCAGGGATTGTCAGGGCACACGAATCCGCTGACTTGCTGATTTCCATGTGTAAGTGATGCCATCACAATCTGCCCATGTGATATAGAGTTTTACCGTGTATGTCCCGGATTTGCTGAATGTTTTTTGGGGATTCTGAAGAGTGGACATGGTACCATCTCCAAAAAGCCAGATCCATCGGACGGCTTTTGGTCCAGTACTGGTGTCAGTAAACTGTACCTTGTATCCATTCTTCACATAGGTGAAGTTAGCAGTGGGAGGACAGATACAACAATTTTC
The DNA here is from genome assembly GCA_012516785.1 of Methanomicrobiales archaeon. Lineage (GTDB taxonomy): Archaea > Halobacteriota > Methanomicrobia > Methanomicrobiales > Methanospirillaceae > UBA9949. The sequence continues at coordinate 350 of JAAYWH010000095.1, read as the reverse complement.
ATCCTTTGCGTTGATGAAGTTATATCTGATTTCTGGATTGGTCGCATTCAAAGTGACAAGTATGTTGGGAGTAATCTGCTTCCATCCATATATGAGAGTCTCATTCACCCAATAGGTACCGAAGGGGATGTTGAGGAATTCATACCTACCGTCAGGACCAGTAATATCAGTCGCAACGACACTTCCTGTGGTTGCATTTATGAGCTTAATTTCCCATCCCTCAAGACCGCACTCCGGGCATTTCTGATCGCCCTTCATTCCAGTGATGTTGCCAAAACCGCCTGTTACCACCAGCGTCTCACCGGATTCACCACAACTGCTCGTGTAGGGTTCGTTGTTCGCATCCCCGC
>JAAYWH010000094.1 GCA_012516785.1 Methanomicrobiales archaeon | reverse complement strand
TGTCACGGCTCACCATCAGGGAAGCTGTATTCTGCCCTTCCGTGATATTCTGGCCCAGTGCCAGGTCGACCGCAGCAGCATGCTCTTCAAGTGATCGCCAGGCAAGGCAGAATTTCAGGAGGAGTGCCCCGGCCGGGAGGAAGAGAAACCAGGGAAACAGCCAGGAAACAAGGAAGAACGGGAGCGAAAAAAGGATCACCGTCACTACCCACATTCCAGCGCCCGCAATTCGCTGGATCCCGGGTGGCCAGAGCATCGGGCGTCCCCACCATCCTATAAATGACCCGATAAGGACTACCGGATGATACCGGCTCCTGGGGTCACCGATAAGCCGGTCCACAAGGAGGGCGAGCGGGAGAACAACTGCATTCAGGATGAACAGGTATCCCATCAGGTTTGGTTCCATGGTACGAGGCTACGATCTTCTTTTGTAAGCCTATTGAGTATCGCTGTTTTCCCTCATAATCCACGTCCCTTTGAAATTCCTTGCAGAATCAACGATTGAATGGAACATCCCCTCGCCGCCTCCTTATTATAATTCATCGACTTATTTCAGAGCTAAAAAATGGGGGATACCTGATAATTGTTATGTGACCGTGCTCTGGGGAAGGAGGTCGGGGATTCCCTCCTCGATCGGGTAATGAACCTTGCATACCGGACAATGGAGGTCCCCTTTGAGAATCTCCTTCTCATCCTCTTCATCAACCGTAAGCACCAGGTCACCCTTGCAGACGGGACAGCAGATTATCGGGAGCAGGCTCCGCCTCATAGTTCTTCCCTGATATCAATAATATGGGCAACATCCGGACCAGTGGAGATGAGAGTCACGGGAGCCCCGATATCCTCTTCGGCTTTATCAATAAATGCAAGGGCTTTTTCACTGAGCTTGTCGTAATCGTTGATGCCGAAACAGTGGGGATCAACTCTGTCGATTCCGGTAATGGCTGCCTGGGTACAGCCGTTGATCATGGCAGAATATCGGGCCATCTCGCCGTCCCATTCCCCGATTCTGCGCTGTCGGTGGGTCACGGTACCGAATTCCTGGATGCCAAGCCGATCGGATACCTCACGGGTCATCTCGGTCGAGAAGGGACCTTCACCAACCCGCGTCGGATATGCCTTGAATACGACGATCACATCATCGATCCGGGTAGGCCCGACCCCATTGTCTGCCGCAATCTGTGATGCAGATGTGTCTTTGCTCGTGACAAACGGATAGGTCCCGTAGTAGAGCGATATGCCGAACCCCTGGGTCCCCTCGAGGAGGACACTCTCTCCCATGTCAAGGGCGGCATTGATCTCTGCAGGGACATCGATGAGGAATGGTGCGAGCTCAGGGAAATCCTTTGCCTGGCGGGCAACCCGCATCACCCGGTCAGCATTTGCCGGGCCGCAGCCGCTCCCGGTGCTCCCGATCGTCTTCGCCAGGTGTTCGCTTGAGCGGTCCCGCTCGATGTGCTGCTGCTCGATAACACTGCACCGGTAATCAACAAACGTCCGATCCTTAACGTTCAGGAGTTCTACCTCGTGCTTGAGGACCCGCGGATCAACAAGTACCCCGGTCCCGATAAACAGCCGGGCATCCGGATACACAAAGCCGGAGGGCACCATCCGCACTCCATACTCCTTCTCCCCCATCGTGACGGTATGACCTGCGTTCGGCCCTACACCCCCCCTGGAGATGATGGTGGGATGATCCTCGTAGGCGACATGGGCCACGACCTTTCCCTTCCCCTCGTCACCGAAAAATCCCCCGACGATAATTGTGCAACTCATTGTCCAACCATCTAGTATAGGGAGGCCGGTGCCATAAAACTAGTTACTTCTCTTCCAATCGCGAGGATCCTGTCACGATTCGGCGGATTCCCCCTCTCCGGAAAGAGGAGACTGCTCGAAACCATCTCTCTCTGAAACAGGGAGCAGAGAGCCCTGGAAAATGAATCCACTCTTGATCGCCAGGTGGACGATTATCCATTCATCCCGGCAAGAGGGTACATTCCATAAAAGAGAGGAAAGGGTGCTGTCAGCACGAGTTGGAAGCAATAAAATGAGCCATCCGTTTGACCGCCTCCGCAAGATCTGCGCGGGAGACCGCGTAGGCGCATCTGATATGATTTTTCCCACCCTGCCCGAGAACACTCCCCGGAACAACTGCTACATGCTCTTCCTTAAGCAGGCATTCGGCGAATTCCAGGTCCGGCATTCCTGTCTTTTCCACGGACGGGAAAGCATAGAATGCTCCTTCGGGAAGATGGCAGGGAAGCCCGATCCGGTTCAGCCCCTCCACAAACAGATTTCTCCGTACCCGGTACTCCTGGACCATCTTGTTCTTCTCCTCTTCACCACGGCGGAGACCCTCCAGTGCGGCCACCTGCCCCATGGCAGGTGCACAGAGCATGACATACTGGTGGATCTTGAGTGCCGCATCGCAGATCTCCTTCGGGGCGCAGAGGTACCCGATCCTCCACCCTGTCATGGCATACGCTTTCGAAAATCCGTTGAGGAGAATCGTCCGCTCCCGCAACCCTTCAATAGCAGCAGCCGATGCGTGAGTACCGGTATAGGTCAACTCTGAATAGACCTCGTCGCTTATGAGGAGGAGGTCATGGTCGATTACCACATCCGCGACAGCCTTGAGATCTTCCTGCCTCATGACAGCGCCGGTCGGGTTGTTCGGGAAGTTGATGATCACCGCCTTTGTCTTCGGGGAGACTGCTTCCATCAGGCGGTCTGCCCTGAGTTTGAAGTGATCTTTTTCCAGGCACTCAACCGGGATGGGTGTCCCGCCGGCAAGCGTCACGCAAGGGGCGTATGAGACATAACTCGGTTCGGCAACGATCAGCTCATCCCCCGGGTCAGTCACCGCCCGTATGGCGATGTCAAGACCTTCTGATACGCCGGTGGTGACGACCATTTCGGTATCGGGGTTGTAATCGATGCCATAATGACCGGAGAGCCACCGGGAGATCGCGTCCCTCAGCGGCTGGATACCGCGGTTCGGAGTATAGGAGGTCCCCCCTTGTTCGATCGAATAGATGCTTGCTTCGCAGAGGTTCCAGGGGGTGCTGAAATCAGGTTCCCCTACTCCGAGGGAGATCACCTCTTCCATGGTCAGCGCCAGGTCGAAGAATTTCCGGATCCCGGATGGCGGTATCACCTTGGCCCGCCGGGATACAAAGTCCCGCATGGTGTTCCCTCACGGTGAGTAGGGCAGGCGTTCCCCTGGTTCTTTTTCGCAGAAATTCTGGCCGTTCTCCTTGTAGGTCTTCATGATGATATGGGTGGCGGTCTCGCGGATCCGGTCCATCGGTGCAATATACTCGGATACGAACCGTGCCACATCCTGCATGGTTTTCCCGGTCACATGCAGCTGAAGATCATAGACCCCGGTAACGAGGCGGAGTGACTTGACTTCCCGGAACTTTGCAAGCCGATCGGCAATGCGGTCATAGCCATAATCGCGTTCAGGATTCACCTTGAGCTCGATGATGGCTGCGACTCCCCCGTTTGCTGCCCGTTCCCAGTCGATGATAGTGGTATAGCTTCTGATGATCTTCGCTTCTTCCAGTGCAGCAATGCGGCATCTGACATCTTCCCCGGAGAGTTCGGCCATGATCGCCAGCTCATCAGGGGAGAGCCTGCTGTTCTCCTCGAGAAGTCGCAGGAGGAGGAGGTCTTTTTCATCCATCTTCGTTTCACCTGAACAGGGTCTTCACCCAGGTCACGTCCATCTTTTCAAGCCCATGGGCACTCAGACGTGGATCGCTCAGGATGACGTCCCGTATCTTATGATTATTTGAGTCAAACCACATCTCTTTTGTCCTCCCGTATCTCCCGCGACTGACAACCCGCGTATTGATGACCCCCAGCATGTTCAGTTCGGAGATGAGATCGGTAATCCGCCGGTGCGTGAGGATGTCGAGATCCATAGCCGGGGCAATCTCCTTGTATATTTTACTCACTTCTCCGCTGGTGAAGATGTTCTGTCCCATCTGGTCAAGGAGCATCATGGAATAAAGGACGATTTTGCTCTGCGTGGGAAGGGTGGCGATACACTCCACCATGCTGTCGGTCTCTATCTTGGCCTGTGCGATCTTGACATGCTTTTCAGTCACACCTTCTGCTTCATCTCGGTCAGCGATTTCCCCGGAAACGCGGAGGAGATCAAGCGCCCTGCGGGCATCCCCATGTTCCTGTGCGGCAAGGGCTGCACAGAGGGGAATCACCCCATCATCGAGGGCCCCTTCCAGGAATGCAATCTCGGCGCGCTGGAAGAGGATATCACAGAGCTGGGGGGCATTATAAGGGGGGAAAACGAGTTCCTCTTCGGAAAGCGAGGAGAGGACCCGTGGATCCAAAAAATCCTTAAAGCTGAGATCATTTGAGATCCCAATCATACTCACTTTGGACTTTTTAAGGTCGGTATTGATCCGGGTGAGGTTGTAGAGGGTCTCATCACCACTCTTTTTTACCAGTTTATCAATCTCATCCAGGACGATCACCAGGACCCCGCCAGTCGATTCGAGCTGATTTTTCAGCTCCTGGTACACCTGGTCGGTCGGCCAGCCGGTCATGGGGATGATGGACCGGACCTTGTCGCTTGAGACCTCATCATCACCAGAGAGACTCTTCGAGATCTGTGCCAGGACGCGGTACTGGGTGTCAATGACTTCACAATTCAGATGCACCACCCTGCAGCTGGTTCCCATATGGGTACTGGCATTCTCAAGCTCGGTCCCTACATACCTGACAACCGCAGTCTTCCCGGTCCCTGTTTTCCCATAGATGAGTATATTTGAGGGGGTCTCATTTTTCAGTGAAGGTGCAAGAATTGAGGCTACCTGATCGATCTGAGGCCTTCTGTGTGGAAGGATCTGTGGTCTGTAGGAATGGCGGAGGACTTCCCTGTTTTTAAAGATTTTATTTCCTGACAGATATTTTTTGAATAGACCTACTGATTCAGGTGTGTCTGGCACTGATGATCCCCCGGGAGTGATTGGTTGGGTATCCTATGGTAAAAACTTGCTCATTTGTAGATCTTATAAACCCCTTTGTTTCCACTCCAAAAAAGGAGATTATTCT
>JAAYWH010000013.1 GCA_012516785.1 Methanomicrobiales archaeon | reverse complement strand
ATCAGCTCGACAAGGAGATCCCGGTGACGCTCACCCCAGGACAGAATATTCTCAGGTACAACCATACCCTTCCCACCTGCTCATCCTGCTCCGGGCTGAGTGCCGGGATGTACGATATTGATGTTGAACTGGTCCGGAACGGCACTGTCGTATCGAACATGACCTATTCTTTCGATTTAGAGCAATAATCCAATTTTTTCACCCGCATCGCCCGGGACTGCCTGCCAGGAATGAGTTCCCCATGAGAGGAGAGAACGATCGCTGATGAACAATACTTGATGAACAATACTGATTTCTGACTACCCTTGTGAAAGGACCGGGAGATCGGAAAAATCAGGAAAAAAGGCACCCCGGGAAATGGTGCTACCGTGCAAGTCGTTTCGCAATCTCCGCGACATACCTTCCCTGGTAGCGGGCTGCAGCCAGTTCGTTCTCGCTCGGCCACCGGGTGCCCGGCCCGTTGCCCGCTATGGTGGATGCCCCATATGGGCTCCCTCCGGTGATCTCGTCAAGCCTGCTCTGCCCCTCGAACGTATACGGGAGCCCGACGATAACCATCCCATGGTGGAGCAGGGTGGTATGCACGGAGAGGATAGTGGACTCCTGCCCCCCATGCTGGGTCGCTGAGCTCGTAAAGACACTCCCGGGTTTTCCCACAAGATCTCCTGCTACCCAGAGCTTCCCCGTTGCATCGAAGAACTGCCGCATCTGGCCGCACATATTCCCATACCGTGTCGGTGTCCCGACCACTATCGCGTCCGCCCCCGCCAGTTCCTCCATCGTGCAGACCGCGATTTTGGAGAACTCCTTCTGGAACTCCCCAGCCCCCATCTTCTCCGGAACACCGGAAGGCAGCGTCTCGGGTACCCGCCGCAGCACCGCTTCGCATCCCGGGACATCCCGTACCCCGAGGGCAACCGCCTCTGCCATCCGGTGGATATGGCCGAATAACGAGTAATATACAATCAGGATCCTTGTCATCGTACCTATCCCTGTGCTGCGGAATTCCCTCCTGGATATATCAAATTATCCCTTCTTTTCAAAGAACCCCGACTGCTGCAAGCCCGGTTATGACATTCACCACCATGAGAATGATGAACGCCCGGCCCATCCAGATATGGGCACTCCTGAAAAGACGCTTCCGTGACCCCATGCGGTTCCTGATCAGGGAGAGCACAATTGTTGCAAGGAGGGTAAGAAGAAGGAGGAGCCCGAGGATCACGTGGATGGCAAACGCTGACGGAGACAACGAGAGGTAGGAGATCCGGAAGACCAGGAAGAGTGCCGGTATGACAAGGATGCTCCCGATTGCAGCCGTTACGACGTGGAGACGATACCAGCCGGTAATTCTCTTCCCATAGACAGGGATCAGCCCCGAAGCGATGATACAGAGAATGCCGGTCACCATCAGAACGGCATGGTACACGTACCGTGGCACGGTATCCGGTCCTGAGGGGGCCGGGACGGTCTGCCCGGGCATAAGAAACCGGGCGGTTCCCGATCCCCCGATATTGCATTCAGCGGTTGCGACAATCTCATCACCGGGAGTGAGGATGATCGGATACCGGAACGTGAAAGTATCCTCTGACGGCTGCCCGGTATAGAACTCCCCTATCACTGTCTCGCCATTCTTCCTGATGGTCACTTCACCGATATAATGGGTGGAAGGATCGCTGACACTATGGTTCACGGTCATTGCCACTTCGCCGTTTTGTTCGCTATATACCAGCGTCACCCCCGATGGCGGATGTGCGACAGCGGGACCGGCTGCAATGCCGAGCAGCAGCAGAAAGAGGAGGCAGTACTTCCATTCAGCCATGCTCTGTTCTCTCTCACCATCAGCAATAAGCATGTGGCAGTGACAACCCGGAAGGCCTTGAGGAGGGCACCAGCTGTGGTTTGTGTACCTGCAGCTCGTCCTCTCAAAGGGAGATTGCTAATCAGTATATTTTTATACATTACTGTATAAAATTATACATCACACGAGGAGGGAAATTACAAGATGCCTACAGTATTCCCGGTCTCCCGGGCTCTGATGAGATCCACCGTATTCTTCCCTGTCCTCGAGCCTTGGCGCTGAAACTCTTTTTATCGCATCTCCGGGGCATGCCCCGGCTCACTCCAAAAAAATAAAAAATCAGGTGAAATATCATGAAATCACGAGATATTGCCATAGTAGGTATCCTGCTTGCCGTTGGAGCAATCCTGCGCTATTTCCTGGCCATGCTCCACACTCCGCTCACCCCCAACATGGTGATTGCGTTCTACTGCCTTGCGATCATCCTCGTCCGGCCAAAAGTATACGAGGCACTCGGTATCGGTATCGTTGCCGGAATCCTCTCGATGCTGATCTCAAGCTCGATCTTCCCCCCGGCAAACCTGATCAGCGAACCGGTGGGAGCCCTGGTCTGCTTCGGACTTTACACCGTGCTTCGCAACCGGACCCAGCTGGCACCAACCATATCGACGTTCCTGACCACGCTCGCCAGCGGCTTCACCTTCGCCGCGGTAGCCATCATGTTCGTCAGTGCAACCATCCTTGCGAAATACAATGGCGACATGATGGGCTTTGTCGTTGCCTTTGTCCCGATTGTGGTCATCACTGCCGTCTTCAACGCGGTCATCGTCCAGATCCTCTACTACCCGGCAAGCCGGGTCCTGATGCGGGGACAGGAATGATCACGCTCGAGAATGTCAGCTATGCCTATCCCCGGGCGGACCGGGAAGCGGTGTCCGAAATCACCCTCACCCTCAAGGGAGGGGAATGCGTCCTTGTCACCGGCCACTCCGGATCAGGCAAGACCACCCTCTGCCTGGCCGCAGCCGGCATTCTCGAGCATGAATACGGGGGGAAGAAATCCGGCAGGGTGACCGTGGACGGCAAAGACGTGCGCGAGTACCATGACCTCACCGATATCTCCACCCGGGTCGGCATCCTCTTTGATGACCCCGATTCCCAGCTCCTCTTCACCACGGTCGAGGAGGAGGTTCTCTCGGCCATTGAACGGCGCGGATTTTCTGTTGCCGAGGTCGAAGAGCGGCTCGCGCAGGTCCTCGCGGTCACCGGCCTTGAAGAACTCAAGGATCGTCCCCCCCATGCACTGTCTGGCGGGCAGAAACAGCGGGTGGTGCTTGCGACGACGCTCGCACTCGGGACCGATATCCTGATCCTGGATGAACCGACGTCCGAACTCGATGAGCAGGGGACCGAGAGCATTGTCAGGCTTTTAGAAGAGTTCAAGGCACAGGGCAAGGCTATCCTGATAGTCGAGCAGAAGTTCACGAAACTGGCCAGCCTGGTCGATCGGATCGTTGTGCTCGAGAACGGGCGAATCCGGAACGAAGGACCCCCGGCAACTGTCCTGCAGGACGAGATCGCACGCCGGACCCTCATCCCCGATTTTTCGGGGATCAGGACCAGGTCACCAGCCGTGAATGGCTCTGTACCGATGGTATGCACCCGCGGCCTCACCTTCAGCTACGGGGAGGAGGAGGCTCTCTCCGGCGTCGACCTCTCGATTGCGCAGGGGGAGTTCGTGGCAATCGTCGGCGAGAACGGCTCAGGGAAGACCACGCTTGTCAAGCACTTCATCGGACTGCTCCGTCCCGGAAAAGGGACGGTCACCGTCGATGGGAAGGATGCTGCAAAAGCCCCGATCGCGGAGCTCGCCCATTCGGTCGGGCTGGTCTTCCAGAACCCCGACCATATGTTCTTCGCCGACTCCGTCTTCGATGAGGTCGCGTTCGGTGTCGACAACCTCGGGATCCCCGGCCGGGAGCAGGCGGTCATGGACGCCCTTGCCACCGTCCGGCTCACCGCTGCCCGCGATCTGTACCCCCGCTGGCTCTCCCGGGGGGAGCGGCAGCGGCTGGCGATCGCCTGCGTGCTTGCCATGCAGCCGGCAGTGCTGATCCTGGACGAACCGACCACCGGCCTTGACGGATCGGAGTCGCGGGAGATCCTCGAGATCCTGAAACAACTCCAGGAGAAAGGGCACACCATCATCATGATCACCCACAGCCGCGAGATCGCAGGGCAGTGTGCCGACCGGGTGATCCACATGGAGGCTGGCCGGATAGCCGATGATGTCAGGGCGGAGGCAGCCCATGGCTGAGATCCTCCAGTACATACCGGGAGACGGGATCTTTCACCGCCTCCACCCGGTCACAAAGATCCTGTTCATCATCATCGTGAGCGTAGTGACCATCCTCACCTCATCTATCCCCCTCCTTGCAGGGCTCCTCCTGCTCATCTTCCTGCTCGCCTTTGCAGGGCACCTGCTCCGGCCGGTCATCCAGCAGATGATCCTCATCCTCCTCATGAGCATCGTGATCTACCTGATCACGATCCTGACGGTGCAGGATGGGGCTGTCATCGGATACCTTGTACCCTCCTTCATCCCGCTCATCGGGGGCAGCATCCCGATCACCGTGGGTGCCCTCACGGTCGGGACGGTGCTGACCCTGCGGTTCGCCATCCTGATCTCCGCCTTCCAGCTCTTTGTCATCTCCACGCAGCCCCGCGACCTGGTCCACACCATGGAACGGGCAAGGGTCCCGGTCGACTACACCCTGATGTTCATCATCGCGCTGCGATTCATCCCCACTCTCCAGATCGAAGGGAAACGGATCCACGAAGCCCAGCTCGCTCGGGGATACCACCCTGGCGACGGGTTCATGGGCCGGATCAGGAGCGTGGCTCCGGTCATGGTCCCGCTCGTCTCAAACTCGCTCTCGCGGGCAACCCTCCTCGGCCTGACCATCGATCTCCGGGGATACCGCACCCGTGCCCGGACCCGGCTCCGGGAGCGGACCTTCGGGATCGCTGACAAGGTGGCAATCCCGCTGATGTGCCTTGCCGGCGTCGCATTCCTCTACGGCTTTCTCACATCCTCTCTTTTGTAGGCAAAGCTCCAAGTGAGGGGAGGGAGAATCATTCTCCCATGCCCACCTGCGCTGACTGTTTCCTCTATACCGCAAAGAACGGGAAGGAAGGGGAGTGTACCATCAACGGCAGGGTGCCTGCCGACCGCGATGCCGGCCGCTGCCCTTCCCGGACGTTCCGCCCGAAGGCGTAGCCGCTCCAGACCCGCCAGGACACGGAACCACCATGGCTCCCCGAATGTGCCCGCAGATAGAGGGCCCTTCCCGGATATCTTTTTAAAAATGGCTTTTTTCGTTATTTCGCCCGTTTCAATCAATTTTTTTCCCGTGCTTGAACCTATCGATCGCACTTTCACGCCACGTGCTCTGTGCCCTTATGGAGCCTGGAAGGTGCACCTGGAGATGGAATGGAGTTTGACCTGCACCCCACCGTCACCCTGCGCACCGGGACCTTTGCGGCACTCCTTGCACCGGAGGATCTCGTGCTTGCCGGGCTCAATGACAACCCGGTACTCCGGCGGTTCCTCTTTCTCTTCGTGAGCGGGAACTATTCGAGGCTCCTGTCCGGGATCAACCGCAGGTCGGTGACGATCGAGGTGAGGAGAGCCTTCACCGCGTTCCAGCTCCTCACCATCCTCCGCGACTCCTATCACACCATCATCTTTGTCGAGCATGATCCGGGGCTGTATGAGGGATCCGGGAAGGAGGCCCTCTTCCAGGTGGCACAGGCACTGAAAGGGGCAGGGCAGAACGCCGCGGTCGTGCTGTACGCCCCGTCCCCTGACCCATCCTTCTCCCTCCTTGCCGATCGGGCAGACCGGTTCTTCTCCCTCTCACCGCCGGACTGGCCAGCCCTGCCACGGCCACGTCGCAGCGGGCGGGTGCGGCACCCGGCCGGGCTCCCGGGGGACCAGACCACCCTGGAGGGGATCTGATGGGGCGGAGCTTTGAGAGCGTTCGGATGGGGGTGAAAGATATCACCGGGAACTGGGAGCAGGTGGCCCGGTCACTCCCCGGAAGGGAGGGAATTGCGGCACTCATGGTCGTTGCCATGGCAAGGAAGCATGCAAGCGAGGGGTTCTACATCTTTGATGATCCGCTCGAAGCGGCACTCTTCTCCGCATGCATCGGGATCCTGAAAGCCGCGGAGGAACGGCATGTGGATCACTGACACCTGCTCCCGGGAGACCGTGGAGATCTGGGATCTCGGCCGGGACGGGACGGTCCGGCACCGGAGCGTGCCCTACACCCCATCGTTTTACCTGCGCCTCCCGGACCCCCCGGCACACTGGGAGCTGCTCGATGCCCTGGAATCAGCATACGGGGCAGAGGAGTGCACCTTCCGGACCGTGCACGGAACGTGCGAGGGGTACCGGGTCCCAGCCGGCCGGGAGGTCGCGCTGGCAATCGAACGGCAGACCGGGTACGCCGCTGAACTCTACAATGTCGATCTGCGACCCGACCATCAGTACCTGGCTGCACAGGACCTTGTCCCCTGCTGTGACGATCCGGCATCCAGGTTTTCGCCGGATCTCCCTTCTCTCCCGTTCAGGACCATCGAGGTTCGTATCAGCGGTATCCCCTTCGAAAAGGATCCCGTCTGCTCGATCGAGGTGCTGCACGAACGCCATGAGCACCTCCGGGGAGAGGAGGGCGTGGTCCTCGCTGACCTCTCCGCCCTTGTCGGAGCCATTGATCCCGATGTCGTGCTCTTCCCCCGCTCGGACCTCTGGCTGCCCCGCCTCCTCTCTGCGGCTGCAGAGCGGGGGATCGTGCTCCCGTTCAGCAGGACCGGGAGGTACCGGAAGATGACCGAAAAATCATACTGGAGCTACGGGAGGACCGAGTACCGGGCAGGCTCCCTCATCCCTGATGGCAGGATCCTGATCGATACCGCCCAGAGCTTCCATTACCGAGAGAGCGGCCTTTCCGGAATCCTCATCGGCGCCCGCCTCACCGGGCTCTCCCCCAACCTCGCTGCCCGTTTTACCTCCGGGACCCTGATCTCGGCATACGAGGTCTACGAGGCACTGAGGCGTGGGATCGCCATTCCGTTCCGTAAGAGCGATCCCGAGGCCGTGCGCAGGTTCTGCGACCTGAAGTCGGCCGATCGTGGCGGGATGATGTTCCAGCCCGTAGCCGGGCTCTACGGGCAGGTGTCAGAGATCGACTTCACCTCCCTCTACCCTTCCATCATCGTCCGGTATAACCTCTCCCCAGAGACGCTCACCCACCCTGACCGGCAGGGGTTCCTGCCCCAGGTGCTCGGGCCGCTCCTTCTTCTGCGGAGAGAGACCAAGGCCCGGAAAGCAGCCGATCCCGCTTATGCCGGGATCGATGCGATCCTGAAGTGGATGCTGGTGACCTGTTTCGGGTACACCGGCTATAAAAATGCAAAGTTCGGGCAGATCGAGGTGCACGAGAAGATCACCTGGCATGCCCGGGAGATCCTGCTCACGACAAAGGAGTGTGCAGAAGAGATGGGTTTTGACGTCCTGCACGGGATCGTCGACTGCCTCTGGGTGCAGGGGGGGCCGGCCGGGGCGCTCAAAGCCCATATCGAGCTGGTGACCGGCCTTCACACCACGCTCGATTGCTATGACTGGATCGTCTTTCTCCCCATGCCCGACGGGTATGGTGCCTACAACCGCTACTATGGGCGCCTCAGCACGGGCGATCTGAAGATCCGCGGGATCATGGCACGGCGCGGAGATACCCCGCCTTATGTCCGGGCGATGCAGGAGGCCATGCTCTCGGTGATGAAAGGGGCCGGGTCACGGGCTGAACTCGCGTCATGCAGGGAGGAGGTCCAGGGACTCTACCGGGAGGCGCAGTCCGGGCTCGCCGCGGCCACCCCCTCCTCCCTGGCCATCCGCCGGCAGGTAAGCCAGCTCACCTACTCCCGGAGCTGCCCCGAGGCATCGGCCATCGCAGCATGCCGCGCTGCAGGGATCAGGGTGGAGCCGGGGATGGAGATCGGGTACGTCGTGACTGACGCCAGGACCTGGTCCGTGGAACTGGACTGGCTTGCAAAGCGTTTTGACCAGGGATACTACCGGAGGCTGCTTGCCAGAGCGTGGGAAGAGATCGCGTTTGCCCTGGAGCAGGCAGCGAAGTAACAGAAAAGGGGGCTTTTGAGGGATCCTCTGCGTCGTCCCCAGGAGATACTGGCAGAAGGATACCGGCATGATGGGTATCCCCACTCTTCTCCCATCTGATTATTCAGCCCCATGAGAAGGTAGAGACGACCGTTCCTTCCCTGTCGAGCAGGGTCACTGTATCCCCGTCATTGTTGAGCACCGGGCCATCGAGATCCATGTAGAGCTCTCCTGCCGATGGCGTCCCGTTCCCGGCATGGATCCTGATGGCCCCGCCAGGGGGGAGAGCGACAGGAGGCATGGGGTAGGAAAAGCTGTCAGCATCGCTGATCTGCCAAGAGGTGAGATCGGCAACGGTCGTGCCCCGGTTGCGGATCGTGAGATACTCATCATTCAGGTTAGCCGCATCATCACCGGCAGCATTGTAGTGCACCGATGCGATCACGACCTGCCCGGTTCCCGCCCCGTCAGGTTCACTGCCGCTCCAGACGCCTCTCCGGGCATCCATGGCCTCTTCCTGAACCGAGAGGTAGTGATCCTTCAGGGCGAACGTCTCAGGGGTGAACACCCGTGCAAGTCCCTGCCTGATCAGATCTTCACCATGGTTGGTGCCATCCGGGAGGATGATCGTAGCAAGGAGCCGCCCGTAGGTATCCCGGCTTCCCGCTGCCGGATCGTAAGAGATCGTGACGACCTTGCCGGTAAGCTTTTCATTGGTATAGGCCGCAGCCTCCTCTCCCCAGATCGAGAGGTACTCCAGGTCGGTGATCCCGCTGAATTTCCCGGGATCGTTCCCCTCCAGGGTCATTTCAGGAGTATCGATCCCAAGAATGCGGAGGGTTTCTGTCCTCCCGTCAGAGAAAGAGAGATGGACTGTGTCTCCGTCAATCGTCCGCGTCACCGTCGCAGTGTCGGTCTCGCCTGGTGGGAGGGGTGATCCCCCGGGAGATCCCGTATCCGTGCTGCACCCCGCGGCAAGGCAGAATGCGGCAAGGACGAGGAGGAGAAGGGCTGCTCTGCGTGTATTCATGCTGAACCGGCATTACTCTGGGGCGCTCTCCCAGAAAAAACCTCGGTATCTGCCGGGAGTGGGACCGGCTGGATTTTTATGCTCATGGCTCTGATGCACTCATACGATGCACGGGAATGCGGCTGGTGAACAGAATGGGAGATGAGGACGAGACGGGCAAACTCTACCATGAGGCGCTCGAACTCCATGCCCGGTACCATGGAAAGATCGAACTCCATCCCAAGGTGCCGGTCGAGACACGAAGGGACCTTGCACGGGCTTATACCCCCGGAGTCGCAGAGGTCTGCCGGGAGATCGCAAAAGACCGGGATCTTGCGTACCGCTACACGATGAAAGCCAACACGGTGGCGATCGTGACCGATGGCTCCGCGGTCCTTGGGTTGGGTAACATCGGGGGGTATGCCGCGATCCCGGTCATGGAGGGAAAAGCGCTCCTCTTCAAGAAATTTGCCGGGATCGATGCATTTCCTATCTGTTTTGAGAGTTACCACACCGATTTCATCGACGAGGTCAAGAACATTGCTCCGGTGTTCGGGGGTATCAATCTCGAGGATATAGCCGCACCGAAATGTTTCGAGGTGGAGGAAGCCCTCCAGGAGATCGGCATCCCGGTCATGCACGATGACCAGCACGGGACCGCTATCACCGTGCTTGCGGCGCTCCTCAACTCCTGCCGGGTGCTCGGAAAGGAGTTCGAAGACCTGAACATCGTAGTCAGTGGCGCTGGCGCTGCCGGCTACGCCATCGTCCGCCTCCTCCGGTGCATCGGGTACAGCCCGGACGTCTGCCAGCGGGTCCGGGATATCATCGTCTGTGATACCCAGGGGATCATCCACCGGAACCGGAAGGGGCTCTATGCCAACAAGTACAAGTTCATCATTGCTGATGAGACCAACCATGCAGGGCGGACAGGCGGGCTTGCAGAGGCACTGGAAGGTGCGGATGTTTTCATTGGGGTGTCCGCCCCGGGCCTCCTGAAAGCAGAAATGATCCGGTCGATGAACGATGATCCGATCGTCTTTGCCATGGCAAACCCGGTCCCTGAGATCATGCCCGAACAGGCAAGGGCAGCGGGTGCCGCTATCATCGGGACCGGGCGATCCGATTATCCCAACCAGATCAACAATGCTCTCGCGTTCCCCGGCGTGTTCCGCGGGGCACTTGACGTGCATGCCAGAAAGATCGACGACGACATGAAGGTTGCAGCGGCCCATGCACTCGCGGGGTATGTGAAGAGACCGGCACGGGACCATATCATGCCCCCGGTCCTCGACAGGAGCGTGGTGAAGGTGGTGGCCGCTGCGGTAAGCAGCGCTGCCCGTGGATCAGGGATGGCACGGGACGTCGGATAAACCCGGCATCTCTCTCTTTTTCATGCGGGGCTCCAGGATGACACTGTCGGTCTTCTCTATCAGGACCGCAGGAGGGAAGAAGTCATGATCAGAAGAAAGCCGTTGACCGGGCAACTATCTCCATCGCAAAGGAGAACCAGGCGTTCGCAGGGAGCATACTCATCTTCCTCATCCATGCGCGAGGGCGGGAGATTTCACCAGTTACCGGGACGATTCGCCCTGCAGAGACACGGGGAACATCCCAATGAACAGAATTGGGGAACCGGTCCCGGGGGAATAACAACGCCTGATAGTCCCCTGGCTGGCGGGATAGATCCCCGCAGCTTATCGGAACCTGATCACGGTCAGCAGCTCTCCCTCTACGGTCTCCTCCATGATCCGTTCCGGGGAGAAGCCAGCCTCCCGTATCAGCATGCATACCTCGGAAATCCCGGTCAGGGACGAGACAAGGAGGAGCACCCGGCCTCCCGGGGCAAGCAGCCTCCCGGCACCGGACAGGAACCGGGAGATGACCAAGCGACCATCCGGGCCACCATCAAGGGCAAATTCGAGCCAGTCGTCCAGCCGCTCCTCCGGCATGGTCGGGAGGTAGGGAGGGTTGAAGAGGATCAGGCCAAACCGGCTGCAGATACCGGCAGCGAGATCGGTCCTTACCACTTCGATCCCATGATTGCGGGCCGCACGAACCGCATGGGGATTGATGTCGGTGGCGAGTACGCTGGCCCGCCCGGAGAGAGACGCTGAAATAATACCGCTGCCGCACCCGACCTCGAGCACCCGTTCACCATCATGGCATTCCTGCGCGGCGGCCCGGAGGAGGAGCCAGGTGTCCTCTGCCGGGGCATAGACCTCCGGGTGGGTCATTCTGCCGCCAGGTTCGTGATGGTCGCAAAATCCTCGAGATAGAGTGTCTCCGGGCGGGAGGCGAGGATCTCATCGGGCAGGGCGGCAAGCATCTTCTCTGCAAGAGCAGGATCGAGGATCCCGGCAGAATTCCGCAGGGCGTTTTTTACCGTCTTTCTCCGGTGGGAGAAGAGGGCCCGGACCACATCGGCATAGAGTGCATCGTCACTGATGGGGAAGAGGGGGCCGCGGAGCTTCATCCTCACCACTGTCGATCTGACCTGAGGCTTCGGGGAGAATGCCTGCGGGGGGAGATCGAAGCACCGCTCGACACAGCAGTAGGTCTGGACCATGATCGAGAGCCGCCCGCAACCAGGGGTCCCGGCCGGTGCAACCATCCGGCGGGCAAACTCCTCCTGGTACATCAGCACCGCCTCTTCAAATCCGGCTGCAAGCAGCCGGAACGTAATCTTTGACGATGCGGAATAGGGAAGGTTCGAGACCACCACATCAAATGGCGGGAGGTCACACCGGATCGCGTCTCCGCAGATGACCGTAAGCCTACCCGTCTCGATCTCATCGGCAAAAAAGAGGGTTAATTCGTCGACCAGATCGGGATCGATCTCCACGGCATTGACCTTTGCCCCCCGGGAGAGGAGCTCGCCTGTCAGGATCCCTTCTCCGGGACCGATCTCGAGGACCAGACGATCGCGGAGATCAACCAGATCAGCTATCCGACGGACTGCATTCCTGTCGATCAGGAAGTGCTGGTCCTTTGGGGCGCTCATTTTGAGGTGAAGACATGATACTTGATATCCGGGTCCTGAAGTTCCTCGAGGATCCGGTTCACCACCATCTTTTCCGGATGGGGAATCGACTTGATCCGCTGGCTGATGTCAGCAAAGCTCTCGAACGGCTTCTTTTCCCGCTCGGTGAGAATCTCCCACATCAGTTTCTTTCCGATTCCCGGCAGGAGGTGGAGCATATGCAGTTTCGGGGTGATCGATATGGATTTGTTGAAGAACTGGACAAATTCAGGTTCCTTCTCTTTCACCAGCTGCTCAACCACAAAGGGGAGTTCGACCCTGGCGGTCTGGGTCAGCTCCTCGTAGCCGATCCGCCGTTTCACCCGCTCTATCTTTTCTCGCTCGCCCTCACCGATATAGACCCGCTCGTGGATCTGGATACCCAGTGATTTCGGCACCAGTTCAAGGAGTTTGAACTGGGAGATCCCCATCGCCTGGACTATCGCTTCACGTTTGAAGACCGGCCGGGGATCATCGGGATGCCCCCGCTGGAGAACATCGAGGACTATCGCGTTGATCTCTTTTTTATCCGCCTTCATGAAAAAGACCTCAGAGATAGTTCTGCACGATACCGACAATGGCATCGAGCTCTTCGCCGGTGAGAGAGAATTTTTCCTTCGCATAGATCGCCCGGAGTTCATCCCTGCTCCGGGGTGCAGTATTGGCAATGCGGTATGCGATATCGGGTTTCATCTTCTCGAGCGTGAGAAGTTCTTTTACCAGTTCCCGGGACTTGTCGGCCGGCATCTTGGAGGTCTGGTTGGCATGCTCGATGCTTTTGCGAAGCTCATATGACATCTCTTTCTCTGATGCGATCCGCTCGGCCTCGACCTGGGCGAGGACCTCACGGACCTCCGGGAGAGTGACCCTCTCTTCGCTAAGAACAGCCTTTACCTTCATGCCAGTCACCTGATTCCAGAGATTTACCTTTGTGCTTTTAGATGTTGCGGTCTTGCGATGACGATCTTGTCCTTGTCGCCATCCCGGATGGCAAGGAGCCAGGCGCGCCCGCGCTGGCCGACCACCGTTCCGGTCTTTCCATGGAACCTGCGGTGCGGCATACCTTTCTGGATGCTCGGCTCGCAGACCACGTGCACCTTCTGACCAGGCTCAAATCGCTGGATGAGCGAGGTGACCGGCAGGATGCCACGCCGTCGTATCTCTTTCTTGAATTTGTACCGTGTCTTCTTCCTTGGTCCGTTATGATGTGCCATGATTGCTCACTCCTCCCTGGTGCGTTCTACCTGCACCACATCGAGCCTCGAGACCCTTGCAGGCCTTTGGAGGATCTCGGTAAGACTTGGCCGGGTCCGTCCGTTATCACCCGAGATAAGTTCCTTGATATAGAGACCGGCTTCTCCAGTCACCTCAAGAACATACCCGTCCTCTTCCTCCCCGAGGTATGATATCTCCGTAGCGTGCCGTTCACGTACTTTATCAGCCCTGCGGTGAGCGACCCTCTGTGGGGTGCGCTGATATATTGTCGCCCCTTTCAGGGCTTTTAGGGCTGATTGGAGCTCATATAAGGACAACGGGCCTTCTATCTCGACCAGGATCCTGTATTTTTTATGCCCTTTGTCCGATTTAATGGTTTCCACCTCACCGCGCCGTGTCCATCGCTCAAGGGATACCTCGACCCTGCCTGAAGCGGACCCGTTGATCGCTTCCTCGAGCACCTTCAGATCGATACTCCGGCGGAACGGCCGGACCAGCTCCATCACAAAAGGCCGGCCGGTGCCGATCATCCGGGCATCGATATCTTCCCGCCCGGCACCATGGAGCACCGCGGCTTCCGCGGCACAGAGCTCGATCGCGGGCCGCCCGATCAGCTCCTCGACCGAATCCTGATACATTTTCCCGGTAAAATGGCACCGTTCGCACCCGGCTCCCCGGCATTCCCTGCAGTCCCAGTGAGTCTGCGGGATCCCCCGCTCCAGTTTTCGGTACCTTCCATAAAAGAAGAGAGGGTTCACCTGGATCTCAACCTTCCCTGTCGAGAGGTCAAGAATGGCGAGGATGTCCGGATAGGCCAGGTCCGCTTCCTTGCCTGTCAGCCGGCTGACAGCCTTTCCCACCTCTCGGTTCATCTCGGACTTGAGGGGCTCTGGTGACGAAAGGGAGAGATCGCTCCAGACCATCTCCTCGCTCTCGGCCATCAGGGGTGGTACACGGGTGCCAATCAGGAATGTCCTGTATTCGATCCCCTCCAGTTCTGTCACGATCTTTCGTGCCCATTCCTCAGTGGAAATGAATACTTCCTGACAGATCCAGCAGGTCCCCTCATGCGGGTGGAAGGGCACATCATGGGAGAGGGCATAGCTCACCCGGAGGGCATTCCCCCTCTGGTCGTTTGAGAGGCCAAAGGAACGCTTCCCGACCATTCTCCCGAGACAGTGATCACAGATCTCACCATAGGCAAGGATTGCACCAGTCATTTCCATGAGATCCATCAGAGCGCCCTCCGGTCCAGCTCGTTCAGGAGTACGGTGATGGTGTGATCAGCATGCAATGACCGAGGGCCGACAGAGTATACCGGAAGTGCCCCCGCGAGGATTGTCTCCTCCTCTGTCATGTTCAGGTGATCGCTCAGCAGGTAATTTTCAGGGAGGGCAGGTGCCGTCCGCACGTCCGTTCCTGATTCGTCAAGGCGGGCAAACGGGAACCCGGTAACCAGGTCAGGCAGCCCCCCCTTCCGGATGTACACCCCGGGTGTGGATTCACGGAACTCGTCACCGGCAGGGAGGGCCAGTGCCTTTTTGATCAGCGATCCGGCACTCCGTTCGTCCGGGCTCAGGTACCGCACCCGTTCCCCGGAAAAGAGGATCGTTTTTGGTGGGTCCGGCTGGCCGAGGAGGACAAGATACACCTCCACGTCACGCCTCATGCCATGCGAGAGGAAGAGGGAGGTATTGACACACCGGCAGAGGATATCGAGCCGGCCTGCACCCCCGGGCATATCAGAGAGTGAGAAGTCACCGGCGGTATGGGCCAGGTGGCCGATCACGGCAAACCGGATCATCCGGCTTACATCCCGCCGAACCGTTTCATCATCCGCTGCATGTTGAACTTTCCACCGGCTCCCCGCACGCCTTTGAGAGCCCGCTTCATGTTCTTGTAATACTTGATCAGTTCGCGGACCTCCTCAGGGGAGGAGCCTGAACCTGACGCGATCCGCTGGATACGCGAGCTGGAGAGGACCGAGGGATCATCAAGCTCGGTCCCGGTCATGGAGTCCATGATGTACCGGTACCGGGACATCTTGGCGCTGGTGACATCGTACACGTCCCCGGGCAGATCGACATTCCCGAGGGGGATCATGCTCATGATCTGCTTCAGCGGGCCCATCTTGTTCAGGGCCTCGAGCTGCTTGTACATGTCCCTGAGCGTGAACTTCCCCCGCATCATGGCATTGACATCGATCTCCCCCTCGGTGACGGTCTCCTGGGCTCGCTCAACAAGTGCCTTGAGATCCCCCATGCCAAGCAGCCGGGAGATGAAGCTGTCAGGTTCAAATCGCTCGAGATCCTCTATCGTCTCCCCGCTCCCGATAAAAACGATCCCCGATTGCGTCTCGCTGACGGCCGAGAGAGCCCCGCCCCCTTTCGCGGTACCGTCCATCTTGGTGATGATCACCCCGTCAATGCTGATTGCCTCATGGAACCGTCTCGCCTGATCCCGTGCTTGCTGCCCAAGGGCTGCATCGATGACGAGCCACCGGTGGGTGGCCCTGGTGAGGAGGTTCAGGTCAACGATCTCCTGGATGAGATCGTCTTCCAGGGCGTGGCGCCCCTGGGTATCAATAATGACGACCTCAACACCCCCCAGCGTTTTGAGCCCATCACGAACGATAATCCTGGCATCCGTCTGATTCGGGTCACCGTAACAAGGGATATTGATCTTCCCACAGAGGGTACTGAGCTGGTCGTAAGCCCCGGGCCTGAAGGTATCCGCACAGATGACCGCGGTCTTCAGGCCTTTTCGCTGGAAATACCGTGCAAGCTTTGCCGTGGTGGTGGTCTTGCCGCTCCCCTGGAGCCCTGCCATCAGGATCCGCTGGGGTTCGAGCCTGACTTCCCCTGATGATCCGACGAGCCGGACCAGTTCCTGATACACGATCCGGAGGACATGCTCCCGGACCGACATCCCTTTCGGCGGCTCTTCCTCAAGCGACCGCGTCTTGATCGCCTGGGAGATCTGCATGACGAGCTTCACGTTGACATCGGCCTGCAGGAGCGCCCGCTGGAGATCCTTGACCAGTTCCTCCACCGCAACCCTGTCAACCACCGTCTTTCCGGCTAATTTTTTCAGGGCATCCTTGAGCGAAGTACCCAATCGGTCGATCATCTGGCTTCCTCCGCGAGCAGATCGCCTACCACCTGATCAGGTGAGAAGGGGACCAGGTCATCGTAGCCCTGCCCGGTCCCGAGAAACATCAGGGGTTTTCCGATAGTATGTGCAATCGATATCGCGGCACCCCCCTTGGGATCCATATCTGCTTTTGTGAGGACCACGGCGTCTGCCCCCACCGCCTTCTCGAACTCGTGAGCCCGGACCACTGCATCGTTCCCGGCGACCGCTTCATCGACATATACGATCAGATCGGGTTTCATGACCCGCCGGATCTTGTCGAGCTGGTTCATGAGGTTCACCCGGTTGTGGAACCTGCCTGCCGTATCAGCAAGCACCGCATCGATGTGGTGGGCCTCCGCATACTGTACGGCGTCATACAGAACAGCCGAGGGATCGCCCCCTGCCTGGTGCTGGATGATCTTGATCCCGAGGCGCTGTGCATGGACATCGATCTGTTCAAGGGCTCCTGCACGGAAGGTATCTCCTGCGCCGATGACAACAGAGAATCCGTTCTTCTTCAGGAAAGAGCCGACCTTGGCGACAGTGGTGGTCTTGCCGGTGCCGTTCACACCGGTAAAAAGGATCTTGACTGGTTTTTCATGGGAGCTGAGGTAGGAGACGAGGTCGAAACCCTCCCCCAGGACATCGAGCAATGCCCCCCGCAACGCGGAGGTTACGATGGAATCAACGGATTCGCCGATCTTCCTGCGGCTGCCCGTCAGGTCCTTTCTGATATGGCTGATGATCTCATCGGTGACAGGGAGTGCCACATCATTCTCGAGGAGGACCATCTCAAGTTCAAAGAGGGGTTCTCTGATATCCTTCTCATCGACAAGGAACTCGCGGTCAGTGAGGAGGACTTTTACCTTTCCGAGGATAGTCGGATTCTTCTCCGTCCCACCGGAACTGGTGGGAGGGATCGCTTCTTTTTCAGAGGCAGATTCGATGCTCTGGGAAAGCCCGCCCTGGATCTTCTGGAGCTTAGCACGGAGCCCGTCAAACATACCGATGGTTCTCCCCGTTCACTCTTCCCCGGCTTCCGGAACAGGTGGAGGCTGCATCTGGGCCATCTGTGCCTGCTGGTATCCCAGCTCAATCCTGCGGGCGAGCTCGTTCATCTGTACCCGGAGCCGCTCAAGGGTCTCGGCAACCTTCTTTGCTGATGCTTCCATCTCCGTGATACGGTCCTTCAGATAGTCCTGTGCCGCAGCATTCGGCCGCTCAACGATCACATCAGCCCCGATATTGAGAAGGACACGATCGGGATCAAGGATACGGGCACGAACGCTCACTCCTCCACCGATCTGGAGGAGGACAATGCTGTCCGGTGCTGCTGCAGCCCCTTCGAGCGCCTCGATCGCGGCGAGCGCCTCCATCCTCCCCTCTTCAAGGAGCGCAAGCTGCTGGGTAAATATCTCCGCCTGCTGCCGGTAGTCGTTCAGGTACAGCTGAAGCGACTGAAGCTCCCGCGGGTCCACGCGGTCCACGTTATTCACCATTCACAGGAGTAACGGCATTGACGGTGATATACCTTCGTTTCAGGCGATGTTTGCTCCCGATGACCGCAAAGGTTCGCTCTTTTGCCTGTACCTCGTTGGGGGCCTCGATCACTTTCCGGTAGGGGTGCCATTCATCCCCGATCATGAAGGTGCCCGTCACTTCAAATTTCATGTTCTGCATCATGTTCTCTCCAGGAATCCAAATATATCATCGATTCGTCCAAGTTCAAATCCGGTGGTCTCAAGCCCTGCCATGTATCCCCGTGAATTGGCAACGAGCCCGGTCCCGACAAGGCCACTTCCCATGTTCACTGATCCGGTCCCGATCGGAAGGTCACTCAGGCTCTCAAGCCCGGCCAGTTCATGGCGGGTGGTGCGGGGGTGAACCATGATACCCCGGGCCGAGGCGACTGCTGCCATGCCGACTGTCTTGATCCCGGCAATTGTTGTCCTGTGGACCGGGGTTTTGAGAATGTCACCGATCTCCTCTGCCATCTGTTCCGGCATATCAGGATGTGCCAGGGTAAGGGAGTCGCTGGCAAGCAGGATATTGCCGGCAGCGTTCATCGTGTGCGTAAGCAGGCAGAGTTCCCGGTATTCTGACAGGCGCGCGATCTCGGTCTCTTCGGCAAAACCGCTCACCACGAATCCATGGCGGTTTCCGGCAAGGAGGGACCCGATGATGGCACTGCCCTGAATGGTGGTCTCTACGATCTCCACCCCGAGCAATCCGGTCAGTGCTTCACAGAAGTCACCGGGTGCATTGGGGGGGACCACGGCGATGTCATCAAAAACTCTCGTGAACACGCCGATGTTGCAATCCCCGCCGAACGAGACCGTTTTTTCCATCTCATTCCTCAGCAAGCTCAGCCTGGACCTGCCCATCATCGAATTTCATGGCGCGGACACGCACACGTGATGGGGGATTCTCCGAACCCCGGTCCCAGATCCTCTCGTTGATGCTCTTGTCAAGCTTCACATCGTGACTTTTTAAGTGCTTCTCGAGATATTTCCGTATGTCCTTGATGGCAGTATGGCTTCTCTTCCATCGCGGTGCACGACGTGCGTCGCGGAGAGGTATGATATAGATCTGTTCCTGCGTCTTTTCTGCCATGTTTTCACACCTTCAGGGCGCTCCTTCTCCAGTTCCGGCGCCGGGGATGGGAAACCACTGCACGCTTGGTGCGGAGCATCACCCATTGCGGAACCCGCCTGTTCTGTTCGCAAGCCTTTGCGAGTCGGATCTTGAAACCTTTTGTGGATTTACTCATCTGAATTTCACCTCTGTTCCTGGGACTGCCCGGGAGAGGACCAGTGACTGCTCGTGCACTTCCGGAAAGTATGCCCTGGGATCGAGCCCTTCTGCTGCGATTCCATTCCGTATCCTGCGTTCATAGTCACCGTTTTCGATCTGGCCGGTCTGCCCGTTGACGATAACGAAGTGGCACCGGGCAAGCCGATCCACCTCCCTTTTCCCATATCCAAGGAGCGGGCGCAGGTAGGAGCACCCGGTCCTGTCCTGGAGGCTCTGCACCTCGTTGCGCGTGAGCATGGGGATGCGGTCATCCATGCGTGTACCATCGGCAACGACCGGGTAGTCACGGCACAGCAGTTCCACTGCCGTCCGGTGTACCTCCTGAATCCCCTCGTTTGGATACCCGCATGACACGATCATTCCGATGACCCGCTCCAGGAAACCTTCATCAAATATCCTCCGCCTCCATGGGAGGCCGACAGCCCGGGCCGCGTTCTCGACCCCGGCGGTATCGTCTTCCTGGTTGAAGATGAAGGTGTTCAGCTCGACCTCGTAATCACGGGAGAGCAGAAGCGCTGCAAGGGAGCTGTCTTTCCCACCGGAAAAGAGCACCCCTGCCTTCATCCTTTCCTTCGGATATTGAATTCCTTCTTTGCCGGCTGTATCTGCTGCAGCAGCGCTTTCAACTGCGCATCAGTGATCTTCTGCTTGAGACGACCGCTCTGGGCAAGGAGCACCAGCTGCTGCTCAACCGCCCGGGCAAATTCCGGCCGGGCGAGCCGGACTGCATTGAGCCGCTCACGTGCTTCAGGTTCAAGGATCTGCAGAAGGACCATGTGCAGCTGGGCATCAGCCTGTTTCTGCCGCTCCATATCCTCCTGCATCATCTGCTGATCCATTGCCTGCTGCTGCATCTGCGCCATCCGCCTCCGGCGGATTTCAGCAAGCTCATCGTCTCCCATGGTGTATTCCCCGCATTCAGGCAGTCTTCTCTGCCTGTTGTACTAAGCTTCGGGCAAGATTGTCCATGAAAGACATCCCCTGGGGTGAGATCCTCCGCCCGGTCTTGTCATGGATGATCAGTCCCGCAGCCTCGAGCTGCTGGAGTGACTTTCGAAGGATCGAGCCGCTTCCTTTCCGGAACTGTGTCGGCCTGGAGCCACGGTTCTTGCCTCCGCCATAGAATGTTCTCATCCGCTCAACGCCTATAGGTCCATCTATGTAGACCCGGCGCATGATGGATGCTACCCGGACGAACCACCAATCTGGGTCCTCCGGGGGCATCTCCTTGTGAACCCCGGTCTTGGCAAAAAGTGACCATTCAGGGGGGGTGATCTCCGGCTTCTTCTTCAGTTCCTCCGCAAGGGAGCGAATGTAGCGATCAGCCGGCACATCAAATACCGTTGTCATCCTCTTATAACCTCACTGTCACCGAATTGATTTAACAGTCTTTACATATTGGTTCATAATACTTTTATATATTTCGAGCAGGGTACCGCCGCAAAATAAAAAAGGTTCACCGCTTCTTCTGGTGACGGGCAAGTACCAAGGTCCTGCCCCGTACTTCCACGAGAAACGCTTTTGCCTGCGCTGCAATGGCTTCGGGGTCGACCTCGGTGTTCTGCAGCCATTTCACCTTGACCACGTCCCTTTTCTTCAGTTGAGCGACGATCTCCTGGATGATCGTGTCACTGCATCCCTGCTTGCCGATCCAGACGGTCGGACGGAGATCCTGCATCAGGTTGTTGCTCTTATCCGCTTTCATGCTCCTTTTTCACCGGAATCCGCACCTGTCTTTTACACGAAAGACAGGTCATGACAACCTTCCCTCTCGTGATCCGTACCCTGGCATTCCTCCCGGGAACCAGATACCGGTGGCAGAACCGGCAGAACTGCCTCCGGTATACCCGGTCGATCCTCACCCGGTGCCGCATGGAGATCCGTCGTGCCAGTGCCACGCATCGATCACTCACGAGCGGATCATCCGGGAAGAACTCGCCCGCTCTCCTGAACAGGAGAGCAATCCTCTCCCGGGCAATCTTCTTGGACTGGGGGGGCTGGGAGCGGCTCACTATCAGATCCTCTTTGTCATTGACGGGGATGGCTGGTGTATCCTTTGCTCTCTGGGATTATCATGATGATCCAACGCCAGGATGACCAGGGATTTAGGCAATCAGCACCGGGATTCCGGAGAGAGAGCATTTCCTGGCAGGATCCGCACTCTTCTTCCCTCAACCATCAGACGATCCTCGCAGAAGAGACGGATTGCCGTGGGGAGACAGCGATGCTCCATGGCAAGGATGCGAGCAGCGAGCACCTCCTCGTCATCCTCGTCTTCTACGTTCACGCATGCCTGAACAATCACCGGCCCGGAGTCCATACCCTCATCCACAAAATGGACGGTGCAGCCCGATACCCTGACCCCGTACGAGAGCGCCTGCCGCTGGGCGTGCAGACCGGGGAACGCCGGGAGGAGGGCCGGATGGATATTGATCAGCCTGCCATGGAAGAGCTTCACGATGCCGCTCCCCAGGATCCTCATATATCCGGCCAGGATATACAGATCAGCAGCGAGATCCTCCATTACCCTGCGCAACGCCGTTTCGTATGCCTCTTTTGAGGGATAGGATCCATAGGCGACGATATACACTGGGATACCAGCTGTTCGTGCCCTCTCGATCGCATAAGCATCCGGGTTGTCGGTGACAAGCCCGCAGCAGGTTGCCGGGATCTCCCCCCTCGCAACAGCATCGATCACTGCCTGGAAATTTGAGCCCCGGCCGGATGCCAGGACCGCGATCCGCTTGGTCTTCATTGATCTCCCTCGTCATCCTGTGCTGGGGGGGTATGAAGGATCAGCTTGACCTTCACGATCCGGCGCGAGAGCATCTGCATGACAACCAGGGTGACATGAGCTTCGGCAAGGTGCACGGTCTCTCCGGGATGAGGAATATGGCCGAGCCGCTCGATAAGAAGACCGCCAATGGTCTCGTAGGACTCGTGGACAGGCAGGCTGATATCCAGTTCATCGTTCAGGTCTTCCACCCAGAGTTTTGCATCGACAAGGTAGATACCTTCGCCGATCTTCTGGATTTCAGGCTCTTCGCGATCGAATTCATCGAGGATATCCCCCACCAGTTCTTCGAGGATGTCTTCGACGGTGAGTATCCCAATGAAGCTGCCGTACTCATCGAGGATGATGGCCATCTGCACTTTACGGAGCTGCAGTTCCTTTAAGAGATCATCGATCTTCTTTGTCTCGGGAACAAAGTAGGGATCGTACATCAGCTCCTTGATCGGGATCTCTTTCTTCATCGAGAATGCAGCCGAAAAGACATCCTTGATGTTCAGGATCCCGATGATGTTGTCCACCGAGTCATGATACACCGGCAGCCTTGAAAAGCCGGTCTCGTTGAAGATCTGCATCGCCTCGTTGAGGGTGAGGGTATCCTCGATCATCGCGACATCCACACGGGGAGTCATGATCTCGCGGGCGTTGGTATCACCAAACTCGAGGACCGAGTAGAGCATCTCGCGCTCTTCCTGCTCGATCGTCCCCTCCTCTTTTCCCACCTCTATCCATTCCTTGATCTCCTCTTCCGTGACGCTCGGTTCACCGATTGCGGCCGGAGCCCCGAACTTCCCGGTGATCTTCTCTATTCCCCAGATGACGGGGGAGAGGATGCGGGAGAGATACAGTATCGGAGATGCAACCCGGAGGGCGAGTTTCTCACTGTGACGGGTTGCATAGACCTTCGGGCCTATCTCCCCGAAGAAAAGGAGAAGGATCACGACGACAAAGGTGGCAATCCCGACGCCTATGTCACCGAATATGGCGATGGTTACTGCTGTTGCGATGGACGCAGCAGCCGTGTTGACGATGTTGTTCCCGATCAGGATGGAGATCAGGAACCGGTTGGGGGTCTCTTTCAGGGTTGCAAGGGATTCCGATCCCTTCCTGCCTTCATTCAACAGGGTCCGGACCTTTGCCCTGGTCAGTGAGATCAGGGCTATCTCCGAGCTTGAGAAGAATGCCGAGAGTGCAAGACAGATGACGAAAAGCAGAAC
This sequence comes from Methanomicrobiales archaeon, assembly GCA_012516785.1. Classification (GTDB taxonomy): domain Archaea; phylum Halobacteriota; class Methanomicrobia; order Methanomicrobiales; family Methanospirillaceae; genus UBA9949. Next base: position 30,089 of record JAAYWH010000013.1, on the reverse strand, counting down.
CGGCAGAACATACTCGATCATTGAAGCCACGCCGCCAGTGCGGCCCTCGACGCTCTATGGTTCATGGATAAGAAAACTTATACAGTAATCGTATTCCCTTTTTATAAAACCAGCGTTTATCCGAGGCTTTCCCTCACAACGGCAGCTTGCCGTGCAAGGAAGATGATCTTCTCCTCGCTGGAGAGGTCATGGTTAAAATTCCGGTCCTCGAACTCGAACGTGATGACCCCCTGGTATCCGGCATCGGAAAGCAGATGAAGGATGGTGGTGATATCGGGGTTGTTCTCGACCGGCAGATGCATGGTCCCGCCGTTTGCGCCCGACAGGTGGACATTGCCCAGCCGCTCCCCACAGAGATCGATGTAGGTTGCTACCTCCTCCAGTGACACGCCAAGGGCATGGGAGACATCAAGGGTGAACGAGAGCCAGTGCTCCCTGTCAAGGATCTCCCTTACTGATTCAGGGGTGCAGAGGAGGGAGTTGACCTTTTTCTCCATGTTCTCGATCGACACCCGCACACTAGTTCTCCGGGCAGCAGACTCGAGCAGCGACAGGTAGTGGTCAAACCTCCTGAAATCAGCCGCACCTGGAGGTCGCTTTGCTGTCCTCCTCCCGGGATGCACGGTCAGCACTTCGGCACCGATCCGTTTTGCCATCATCAGGGAGGCAAGGCAATATTCCACGGATGCTTCTGCCACCCGGGGATTGATCGAACAGGGGTTCAGGTCAAGGATGGGTGCGTGCATGGTCAGGGGGTGTAGTGCCGGCCGGCTGGAGAGGCAGCTGATGAGCTCGGGAAGAGGTTGTCCCCGGAGCCAGAAATCGGGAGTCTCGACCCAGAACTCCAGCGTGTCAAGGCCTGCCTCGGCGACGAAATCAAAGATCTCATCTAGGGTATACTCATGGAAGAACATGCTTGACACGGCAAGGCGTACCATGATCCTATTTCATATTCCGCCGGTGCCATAATATTTGTTGATGGTATACGCCCAGAAGGGACTCCCCGGAGCGGCTGAGGAGCATGGAATCGCTGTCTTCTCGATCTCCGAGATCTCATCGGTCATATCCTCCATCCTCGATGACACCCGTATCCAGGACATCTGGATACGGGGGGAAGTGACCAATTTCAGGCCCCATGTCTCCGGCCACCGGTATTTCTCCCTGAGCGAACGGGGACAGAATTGTGGCGCAGTGATCAACTGTGTCATGTGGCGGAGCGATGCAAAACGGATCGGGGGGGAGTTCAGGGATGGCATGGACGTGATCGCTTTCGGATCCATCACCCATTACGCCCCGCAGGGGAAATACCAGTTCATCGCCAGGGAACTGAGGCATGCGGGGGTGGGGGAGAAGCATCTCCTTGTTGAGCGATGGAAAGCCGAACTTGCGGCAGAGGGGCTCTTTTCTGAAGAGAGGAAGCGCCCCCTCCCCCGGTTTCCCATGAGAGTGGGGGTGGTAACATCAGAGACGGGGGCGGTGCTTCAGGATATCAGGAATATCATTGCCCGGCGGTTCCCCCTTGAGATCATCGTCTCACCGACCGCTGTCCAGGGGGAATCAGCCCACCTGGAGATCGCTGCTGCCCTGCGGAGGATAGATGGCCGGGCTGATGTCATCATTGTCGGGAGGGGAGGGGGGAGTTTCGAGGACCTCTTTCCATTCAACCATCCTGACGTAGTCCGGGCACTGTCACGGTGCAGCGTCCCGGTCGTGAGTGCAATCGGCCATGAGGTCGATATCACTCTTGCGGATTTTGCTGCTGATGTCCGGGCACCAACCCCGTCCGCAGCAGCCGAACTCGTCGTGCAGGACCGGGAGGTGCTCCGTGAAGGCCTCACTCTTGACTCGAGAAAGCTAGGGGCCGATCTCATCGGGAAACTGGACCGGGCATCACGGGAGCTGTCTGACCTCCGAACACGGATTGCCCCGGGAAGGATGCAACGGCGGATAGCGGACCGGCAGCAGGATGCAGCGGTCATGGCCGAGAGGCTTTCAAGGGCGCTCACCGGGAAGATTGCCATCCAGCGGCTGGTGATAAGCGGGTTTCTGGAGAAGATCGAGAACAGGAATCCGCTGCGGCTGCTTGAGCGGGGATACGCAATCATCGAAAAGGACGGGAGGGCAGTAAAATCAGTGCAGGCGATCGAACCGGGAACTGAGATACAGGCGCGGATGAAGGGGGGAAAGCTCGACCTGCTTGTCAGGAGCGTGACACATGACAAAGACCTATGAAGAACTGGTGAACGAGTTAAAAGAGATCATAAAAACGATCGAGGATAACGAGACCGGTCTTGATGAGAGTATCGCGTTGTATGAACGCGGCGCTGCCATCATCAGGCAGTGCGAAGACCTGCTCGCTTCAGCGGAACTGAAGATCACGATGCTGGGAAGGGACTAACAGGCTGCCGGGGCCTGATCGTATCCTTCATGGGCCCCCAGTGGCCACCGTCATTTCAACGAGGAGCTCTTCTCCGTTCCGAAGGCAGTCGACCAGCTCGCGTGGCAGGTCTTTTGCCGCCAGGTCCGATCCAATCCCGACCGTCCGCCCGCAGACATAGGTGCTCTTCCGCCAGACCAGGTCCGTCGGGTGGAGCAGGGTCATCCCGGCCGATCCCCATGAGAAGGCGGTGATCGAGATATCCCGGCAGGTAAGTTTTGTAAAGAGCATGGCATCGTCGGTTGAGAGAGCTTTCCTGAATGCGGGGGAGAGATCCACGGCACCCTTGTCAGCACCGATCGCGATAATGCAGTCGCCCTTGCAGGTGAGGTGCAGGTCTTTGGTGATCATGAAGGTGCCGGTATGCAGCGAGAGGACATTCCGGTGGCCCCGGCACCGTATCGTCTCTGTGAGGGTCGTGCATTCAGTCAGGGTCATACCAGATCGGAGTTGTCCTGATCCCAGTGGAACGCCTTTCATCATAATGCCCATGCTCCTTCCAGGCCAATCCTAATAATGGAGAAGGGAAGACAGGTACACCGGCTCTTGAAGATGGAGATAAGAATATTTTGTCCTGAATGTAAGGACGAGCAGGATCATATAGTTCTGTCGCAGTCCAGGCAGACACGGGTTCGGTGCACGACCTGCGGTACCGTACACCAGCTGGCACGGCAAAAAGAGCAGCCTCCGCTTCACGTAAAGACGATAGTCTCGGAAGAGGGCACCTCCCGCATCTGTGCCATCGAGCTCCTGCCCGATGAACCATGCCAGATCGGTGACCACCATGTAGCAGTCTGCGGCGCGGAGTATATCGGTGTCGAGGTCACGGCAATCGAACGGGGGCAGCACCGGGTCAGGAAAGCACGGGCAAAGGATATCACTGCCTTGTGGAGCCGGAAGATCGAAGAGGTCCTGGTCAGGGTATCAGTCCATGACGGGCGATCGACCGTCCCGCTCGCCATCCGTGTCAGCGGAGAGGAGCCGTTTGTGGTCGGAGAGGTATACCGGGTCGGGAACCGGCGATTCCGGATCGCCCACATGAAGATGCGCGATGGCGCCGCCCTCCGACACGAGGGCCAGAAAGGGATTGCACGGAAGATAAAACGGGTCTATGGATATCCACTATAAGTGGTGCCGGATCGCTTCCTCGAGCTGTTCCCGGTGCACCACCCCTTCAAACCGTTCAACAACCCTGTCATCCTTGACGATGAGAATGGTCGGAGTCACCTGGAGATGGTAGGTGTCGATAAAGGACCTTTCCTGTAAAGGATTGATCATCTCGAATCGTATTCCGAGTGCTTCCTCAACTTCCCTGTTTATTGGATCCTGCTCCTCGCAGGCCATGCATCCTTCCTGAAAGAACGATATCACCCTGAGCATACTGTAAAAAAGGGAGCCGGGCTATAAATAGGCGTGCCCGGACATCACGCACGGTTCAGACGGACAATCGATATATCGGCGCTCGGGTACCCGTAATTCACGGTGACATTCTCACCGGTCTTTCCGGCAATGACAGAGGTGCGGATGGCATACTCCGGAGTTGAGTTGTCATCCATATTGAGCATGGGGTTGGTCGTAAAGGCGAGGAGGAGCTGGTCTCCCGGCACGGCCGTGGTAATGTTACCTCCCATTTGTGCGAATTGCTCAGGAGTCATATCCCGCTGGAGCTGGTCGGTGTTTTCAAAGACGATCTTTTCGGATCCACCCTGCTTCATCCCTTCGAGAGCTGAGGATATCTGGCTTAATTCATCGCCAAAGAGAGCGAAGCTCGCCTCCCCATAATCATAGCGATAGACCGGGAGGGGGGAGATCATCTCAGTGGAGGTGGAATTGACCGCCATTGTGAGAGGATTGGTATACCAGACCACCTCTCCGTTCTCGTAGCTGGTATTGAAAATCCGTGCATTGGTGGTGAGCACCGGCCGTCCCTGCGAGTCGCGGATCGTCAGATCGATGATCGCGGTATCACCAGTTTTTGCAGGATTCATGGTAACGAGCCAGTTCGTTCCGAGAGAGGTGATGATCATAACACCGACGAATAAGATACAGCCCAATACCAGGAAGATCTTTGCCCATGATTTGGTACTGTCGCCCTTTTTGCCAACCGGTTTTCCTTTTTTATCCGATTTCATTCATTTTTAATGGAATTCTTTGGGAGATAAACATTCCATTCGGTTCTTGGAAATGCACAAAAATTAATATAATATCAACATTAACCTAAAGGTAGTCCACCCGTGTCGGGTGGGTGAGGAGGAATGCCAAGAATGTACCGCAGGAGATATCCATTCGGATGGACCTGGAGAGACCTTGATGAGATGATGAATGAGATGGAGAACCGGTTCTGGGGCCCTTCAGGCCGGCTCCTTCCTCCCGGGGGGATCGCTGACCGCATGATGCCCGCACTCCGGGGCGAGTTCCGGGTCGATGTCCGCGACCATGATGACGAGGTCATCGTGGTAGCCGACCTCCCGGGGGCAGAAAAGGCCGATCTCTCAGTCTCGCTCGTCAATCCAGGAACACTTGAGATCCGGTCAGAGCGGAAGGCCGAGACGGAGGAGAAAGAGGAAGGATACTTTATGAAGGAGAGGATGAGCGGGGCTATGAGCCGTATCGTCGCCCTCCCGCATGACGTCACCGATGCCGATGCATCGGCCACGTTCAAGAACGGCGTTCTCGAGATCAGGCTGAAGAAGAGCACGACAGAACGCGGTTCTCCCATAAAAGTTGAGTAATCCCTCCTGCATCTCCCTTTTTTTCCGATTATTTGAAGTGATATGAACCGGAACCTACATGCAATGGACAAGAAAAAGGTCAGGGACTACATGACCTACGATGTGATCACCATCGATGTGCACGCCACCACGCGCGAGGTCATGGAGAAGATCCAGAAGACAGGGCATGATGGGTTTCCTGTCATCAACGACAGCGAGGTGGTGGGATACATCTCTGCCCGGGATTTGCTCTTCGTCCCGCCTGCCACGCCGGTTGAGAAGGTAATGTCCCAGCACCTGATCGTTGCCGATCCTGACATGAGCGTGAACGATGCAGCCCGGGTCATCTTCCGTTCAGGGATCCAGAAACTCCCAGTGGTCGACCAGGAGAACAAACTGCTTGGCATCATCTCGAACACCGATGTGATCAGGTCCCAGATCGAGCATGTATCACCGGAGAAAGTCTTCAATTTCATCACCACCCTGAACAAGCTGCATGGGATCAATCCTGAACTGAAACGGGAGGTGGTCCCCATCGACCAGCTGATCCCAACCCAGTCAAAAATATACGAGGATGAACTGGAAGGGAGGATGTACGAAATCAGGAAGGGGCTGGCAGAACCCCTGATCGTGATCCGACGTCCGGGCAGGCTGATCCTCGTTGACGGGCATCACCGGGCCATTGCCGCAAAGAAACTCGGGATAAAAACCCTGGATGCCTATGTGATTGAAGTGAACGAGAACATCGAGCTTGGCATGGAACGGACCGCAAAAGCGATGAACCTGAGAAATCTTGATGATATCCAGGTCCTTGACTATGCCCGCCATCCCCTTGTCGCCATCACCCACCGGCTCGTCCGAAGGGCCTGATGCGAAAAGATCTGGACAGGAACGAGATTACCCCGATGTTTCAGGGCCTCTTGTGAATTATACCCTCAATTTTTATCTGACCTTGATTTTTATTTGAAAATACATCCCGCAGTTTCATCTTGTACGCCTGTGCCCCACAAGGGAATCGTGTCATCAATTTGGGGATTGTTTTTATTTCCACCACCACCATTTCTCATAAATCACATCGGAAAACAAACAGCAGCCAGAGCTCCCGCATCTATTCAGAAAGTGATGACCATTCTCCATGAAATATGAAAAAATCGGGATGCTTGTGTGAGCCCTCTCACATCGGAGGGATGCCACAACAGCTGGTGAAAACCAAAGAAGCTCGCCGAGGATAGTCTCTGATGGGAGGTATCCTCCTACCCGATGTGAAAAAACAGGGGATGAAATGCTACCATACCCTTTTTCAGGAGCCTTCACACCTGCCATCGAATTTTTCATTCAGGAGATGCTCTTTTACGATGGTATCATCATCTACCACCACTTCAGGCCACAACCGGGTCTTTGAATGGATCACCGCGCGGTTCCTGATCACCACCCGTGGCCCGATGACCGTATCATGTTCGAGGCTGCAATCATCTCCTATCACCGTGTCATTGTCGATGATACTCCCGCTCACGGTACTGTTTTTCCCGAGGATTACGTGGTTATACACGGAAGAGGAGAAGATCTTTGCCCCGGGACGGATGCTGCAGTGCTCCCCGATGCTGGTATACGGGCCGATCAGGACTTCATCCCCGATCGTGGTGCCGGTTCCAATCGAGGCGGGACCGATGATCTGAGAGTTCCTGCCGACCGAGATCGAATCACCCAGCAGAACGGGACCAAGGATCTGGCCTCCCCGAATCGAGATGTTCCCCCGTATGCTCGTATAGGGGATGTCGTCAAGTTTCCAACGTTCTGCCTGCCGGAGGGAGGCAGGACTTCCCACATCAGTCCAGTTCCCCCTGGCAAGCCAGCCCTTCAGCCCGTAGCCCTTTTCCATCAGGAGGGGGAAGAGGTCACGGGCAAAATCGAACTTGGTCGCTCCAGGAATCCAGTTGAATATCTCGGGGTTGCAGACATATATCCCGGTGCTTGCGAGGTTGGAGAAGATCTCCCCCGGTCCGGGTTTTTCCCGGAAACGCCTGATCTGGTAGTGGACATCGATCTCGGCTATGCCGTATTCAGATGGCTCATCGATACTGATGAGACCGATCGAAACGATAGGGCGCTCTTTCATGTGAACCCGGTAAAATTCAAGCAGGTTGATGTCGGTCACGTGGTCCCCGCCCACCACGAGAAAGTCCTGCCCGTCAAGGTATTCCTGGGCATTTTTGACGCTCCCTGCGGTCCCGAGCTTGGTCTTTTCATGCACATAGGTGATGTCGACCCCGAAGAGTGAGCCATCGCCCAAGGCTTGCTCGATCAGGGTGCCCATGTACCCAAGGGTGATCACGATCTCGGAAAATCCGAGGTTTGAGAGGTGAGAGACCAGATGTTCGACCGAGGGGCGGTTCACTATCGGTATGCATGGTTTTGGCCGGTCAAAGGTGAGGGGTCGGAGCCTGGTGCCTTCCCCCCCGCACATAATACACACCTTCATACGTCTCTGTTCAACCCGATCGGTTTTAACCATATGGAGCGGAGCCGATCAGATCGGATTGAAACTAATTTATGGGATTCTTTCCAATAGTATGCCGGAAACCGTACTATGGAACTGCATGACGACACAAGAAACCCCCTGACATCTCGTGAAAGATATCTCTCTATTGCAGTTCCCGTTCTTTGTTTTGGAGGTACGGCACTCGGCATCCTCCTTTGGAGAGCCGGATATATCCGCGATCCGGGTGCCTTCTACTGGGGATGCATTGCAGGTGCCATCCTCCTTGCCTACCTGGCCTGGCTGAAACCCAGGCGGGATATTGTATCACTCCTCGCACCCCTCTACGCAGTGCTCATCTTCCTGTTACCACTTGAGAATAAACCAACCACCCTCCTGCAGCTCCTGTTCGGAGCGAGCCTGACCATCCTCGTTGTGAGGCTGAACCTCCGGTTCAGTACTCCGGTTAACAGAATCGGAGAAGATCCTATGGAAAAATACCTGTATGATTACATGCACCGCATAACACCCCTGTATCGTGGCATCGATCGGGAGATCGCCCACGATGTCGCCTCGGCAGTCCTTTCCTTCAAGTTCGGACTCTATCCCAACACCATCTCCAGTGCCGACCAGGCCATCACCCGTCTGACCGGTGAGGGTCCGATAGCCACCCTGAAAAAGGCGCTCCGGATCCTCCGGGATCGTGCCACAAGCCTGGAAGAATTTGAGATCAGGGAGTATTCAAGAGAGACCTTCGGTGAAGGCGATGATCCTTACCTTGCCCTGAAGCTCACCCCGGAGCAGGTCGAGAATTTTGAGGATTTCACCCTTGATAATTCGATGGTGCTCTGCTATGCTGTCGCCTACCTGTACTCCCCGGATGACGGCCAGATGCTCGATGAACACCAGAACTTCATCCTGCAGATCCTGAACCCGTACAAGGAACTCCTTGGCCTTTGAGGCAGGATTCCTCCCTTTTTTATTCGATTTCCTGGGGATAGGTCCTTCCTCACATCTTCTGCCATGGGCATTTTCCGTGAAAGAAAGGCAGAGGGAGTAAATAGAGAGGGATGAAGGGTCTCATCTGCCAAGGGGAATCTGCCTATAGGAAAAAAGAAGTGATACTCTGTCCCAGATAAAGAGAGTATTCCGTCAATCCTGCAAGGGCACGGGGAGAAAAGGTTTAGAGGGAATCGAGGCTGATGCCGTTGAAGTCCTGCATGACCTCGCCGATAGTCTTGACCCCGAACGCTGTCTGCACCACGTTCAGGTCAAGCTGGATGGCAGCATCCACCATGTAATCGAGGATATCAACCGAGAGCTCACGCTGCTGCTTGCTCTTCCGGATCTGGTCCACGAGGAACGAGACCTTTTCCGGGTTCTCCATCCGGAGCTTTGCCAGGCTGATTACGCACAGGTAGATACGTGTCAGGTTCCGGTCTGTGCCGGTGATGGTATCAAAGAAGTTCTTGATGACCTGGGCCTGGAATACCTCTCCACCCATATTATATTGAGGTATTATATGTGAGTATTTAAAGTTATCTGATAAAAGCCATTATTTGCACGTCCCGGAAAAAACGTGTCTGACGCGATTACCACTACGCTCCCAGAGCAGGCAGTATTTGATTCCCCTTACTGCCCTCCTTACCCCCCCTACGGATTTGTATCTCATGATACCAGGAAGACGGGATGGGGAGGGGGTGAAGGGGAGCAGGATGAGTGCCCCCGGTCATTTTGCCGTACTGATAATCCGGATGATGTCCCCGTCCTGCAGCTCATGGGTATCCTTCACCCGCATCTTTGTCCGGGCATCAACGGCATACAGGAATCCCTTACCGATATCAGTATGCACCATGAACGCAAGATCGCGGGGAGTTGATCCCCGCTTCATCAGGAACGCATCCGGGAGTATCCGGCCTTTGCTGTCCGAGAATTTATGTTCATCCTCTACCGGATAGACCACGATCAGGTCAAGGAGCCGGCGGATGGTATGGTCGATTGCCTGCTGGACACCGGTACCGCCGTATTTCTGCATGACCTCCGCGATTTTTCCCAGGCCCGCCTTCTGGGGAGGGGAGAGGGCGGATTCGTTGACGAGCGAAAAACCGGGATCACCCGGGAGATAGCCAATCAGCTTTGCCTGGGCAGCGTTCCGGAGTGCCAGTTCACCAGCGGCAGAGGCAAAGAGGAACCCCTCGTTCTTCAGGGTGGCAATAATCTCCCCGGGTGCCTGGTCCACCTTGTTTCCGACTGGCACCATCGGCTTGCTGATCCTCGTGATCTCCCGGCAGAACCTGATCAGGGAGTCGGGATCTGCGTGGACGAGGTCGATCCCAGCCTTCTCCTCAGCGTCCTTCACATCTTCAGGAGTGATGCGGAGACCGGTGAGGACTTCAGCAATCCCCCGGTGAACCGGGTAGGTCTTTGACTGGGCCTGGCGCTGGATCTTGGACCAGTGTTTCTCAAGGATCCCATAGATCCACATCGTCATCTCGTATTCGAGAAAGACGACATCCTTTCTCGGGTCATGACTGCCGACATCGACGGGGTTTCCCTCACTGTCGGTCGAGCCGCTTGCATCCACGATATGGAGGATGGCATCGGCCTGGCGCAGGTTGTCGAGGAACTGGTTCCCCAGCCCCCTGCCCTTGTGCGCATCGGGGACGAGCCCTGCAACATCAACAAGATTGACCGGGACGAACCTGACCCCGTCATGGCAGTTCTCACAAGGGAGGTTCAGGCTCCTGCAGGGGCAGACGGTCCGCGTGAAGGCGACCCCGAAATTGGCATTGATCGTAGTGAAGGGGTAATTGGCAATCTCAGCCGGGGCAAGGGTGGCAGCCCTGAAGAACGTGGATTTCCCGCAGTTTGGCTTTCCCGCCAGCGCAAGCGTGATCATAGCAATTTCCTTTAAGTGATACTACCTAATTAACTTGTTATTATGTCGTTTACCGCCCGAAACACGTATTATTTTGACGCGCCGGGCCCTGCGAACACTGCCGACTGTGCACGCTTCGCCGCGGAAAGAGCCCGGGATCTCGGGATTGGGAAGGTGATGGTCGCAAGCACATCAGGGGAGACCGCCCGGATCTTCCATGCTGCCCTGAAGGGATCCGGCCTGTCCCTGATCGTGGTCACCCACGTGGTCGGGTTCTCAGAGCCAGGGATCTGGGAATTTTCCCCCCAAATCGCCTCAGAACTGCGCCAGGAGGGGGTCCGGATCGTCACCGGCACGCATGCCCTCTCAGGACTTGAACGATCACTTTCCCGTTCTCAGAGAGTTGGAGGAGGATCGAGGACGGAGGCAATTGCCGAAGCATTCAGGAGAGTGATCGCGGTCGGGCTGAAGGTTGCCGTGGAATGTGTCCTCATTGCTGCCGACCAGGGAGTGGTGAGTCCTGCTGAGGAGGTCGTGGCGTGCGGTGGAACGAACAACGGGGCTGATACGGTCTGTGTTATCCGGCCTTCCCATACGGCATCGTTCTTTGACCTCCAGGTCAGGGAGATCGTGGCCATGCCACGGGTCCGGTAACCATGGTATCGGCTTCTCTCCATTCGGCCCTTGGCTTGCTTCGTTCCCCTGCAGCATGGCTGCCGGGCCTGACCCTTGGGGGAATAGCGGCTGCGTTCATCGTCTCACAATATTATTTTGGGCTGTTTATTGCTGAACGACTCCTCGTGATACTGCTCGTCCTCATCCCCTTCTTCATGGCAGGTGTTCTTTCGATGGTGAAAAGCGGCGAATCCGGGATCCATTCCTTTCTCTCCGGAGGATTGACAGGGTATTTCCGTATCCTCCTCCCGTCCCTCCTGATCCTCTTTGCCATCATCATCACGATCATGCTCGTCCTGATTCCGCTCATGGCCCTTGGATTCGGAGAAATCGCACTCATCTTCTCAGTAATGACCTGTACCCTGTCGATCCTCTTTTTTACCCTCTTTTCCGATACCGCAGCAGTGCTCGAGGAGAGAACCGTCTTTGAATCGATCCGGAGAAGCGTTGAGTTTGTCATTCGCAACACTCACTCCTGCGTCGTATTCTATTTTACCTCCCTGGTAATCGGCGGAACGATCGGGTTTGGGACGCTGCTTGCCTGGACGGCAGCACTCTATGAGCGGCTCGTTCCGGTCTCCATGATGACACCGGGAGAGATCCAGGCCTTCACCCCGGACCAGTTCAATGCCCTGATAGGGCAGGATGGGATCCTGATCACCGCCCTCATCTTCTTTGCCGGCATTGCGCTGGCCTTCTCACTCCTTTATCCCTTTAAAGCCTTTTTCTTTCGTGATTATGCGGGCAGCGGGGAGGGGGAGCCGAGGCTGCAGGGCGAGTACGACAGTAAAGGACGCTGGTACAAGTACTAAACGAGCAGGGCAAGGAGGAGGCCACAGATCCCTCCCCCTGCTGTCGCCACCAGGTTCGTCCCGGCATTGCCGAATACCCCCTTGTTCTCGATCAGCGCCCCGACAAGGCTGTCAATATTGGTCCCGATGAATCCGGCAGCAGTACCCACAACCACAAGCGGGAGCGGGATGACCCCGAGAAGGAAGGCGATGACAGAGATGATGAAGGCCCCTGCAGCAGCAACCGTCTCCCCAAGGATCGTGACCCCGCCGTTTGTCCCTGCGGGAACCCGGGAGAAGGTCGTGATCATGTAGGGCTCTCCTCCCGTCACCCCGATCTCGCTCGCCATTGTATCTGCTGCTGCGGTGGCGACGCTTCCGACAAAAAGGGCTGCAAACAGGGGATTTGCAGTCACTCCCCAGAGTACGGCAGAGGCGGCAGCGATAACCCCGTTTGAGAAGACGTTCAGGTAGCCCCTTGCACCACCATGTTTCTGCTCCACCCCCATCTTCTCCTTCTCGCGGTAGTGGTACCGGGTGCTCACCGATCCAAGGATGAAGAAGGCGAGCATGATCAGGAACCACCTGATATCCGCAAAGACGATCAGGATGATCCCGATCAGGGCTCCGGAAAAGAGGCCGCTGACATCGGCAGTCCGCGTCCGGTACGAGAAATACCCAAAGCCAAAGGCGATGAGTACCGCCGCAACGATCAGCACGATATCTGCCTGGTAGTTCAGTTCCATGATCAGATACATGGTCATCGCGATCCCGAGCGCCTCGATCATCAGGGCGTCCTCGCGGTTGCGGAGGATGGCTTTGAGGAGAACGGCAACCACAACGCCGAACAGGATAACAAGAGGAATGATCTGGTGCAGGTACAGCATCACGAGGATGCACCCGGAAAAGGCCGCAAGGAGGTAGGCAAGGTAGGACGGGAGCTCTCCTGCTCCCCACCGGAACGCCAGTTCACCAGTGACGATGATGGTGATCGTGCAGCAGAATACAAGGAGGGGCAGGAGGGCCAGTCCATAGAGGAGCGCGATGGGGATAAGGGCGATGGCAAAGTAGCGGGTTTTCGTGATCAGGTACAGGGTGGATGAGAACAGGAGGATCATAATGGTGAGCACCCACGGCGGCTGGAGATAGGGTGCGATAAGGACAAACGAGAGTGCCAGAAGTGCAGCAAGATTGTCCCCGAGCTGTTCGGCCATCCCGTGTATGGTTGGTGCCTTGTGCACAAGAGGTTTTTCAAGGAGATCTGCACAGAGCCCCGTTCTCCCGTTCCCGGTTTCGTCAGTTTCCCCCGCTCATGGGGGACGACACAAAGGACGCACGTCAGATCTTCGGGGTATTCGAACAGTATATTTCATGAAAAAACAAATATGAGAAAAATGTCTCCCCCAAAGGATCTCCCAAAAAATTATCATTTTGCTGAAGTGGAGCCCCGCTGGCAGGGCATCTGGCGTGATGAAGACAACTATTTTGACCGGACCTCCTCCCTTCCGCAGTTTGTGATCGACACCCCCCCACCCTACCCGACCGGAACGTTCCATATCGGAAACGCGTTCAACTGGTGCTACATCGACTTTATCGCACGGTACAAGCGGATGCAGGGATACAATGTCATGTTCCCCCAGGGATGGGACTGCCATGGCCTGCCGACCGAGGTGAAAGTGGAGGAGATCCACGGTATCACGAAAAACGATGTACCACGGGAGAAGTTCAGGGAGATGTGCAGGGAGCTCACCATCGCAAATATCGGGAAGATGCGCCTGACGCTCCGCAAACTGGGATTCTCGGTGGACTGGTCCAATGAATACATCACCATGCTCCCGGCGTATTACAAAAAGACCCAGATCTCATTTCTGAAGATGCTCGCATCCGGGTATATCTACCAGAGCGAGCACCCGGTAAATTTCTGCACCCGGTGCGAGACTGCCATCGCCTTTGCCGAGGTTGCCTATGAACCAAGGGAGACGTTCCTGAACTACTTTGACTTTGACGGGGTGGAGATTGCAACGACCAGGCCGGAGCTCCTCGCTGCCTGTGTTGCCGTGGCAGTCCATCCAAAAGATGAGCGGTATACGGGGATTTCAGGGAGGCACCTTACCGTGCCGATCTTCGGGCACAGGGTCCCGATCATCTCTGATGAGGCCGTGGATCCTACGTTCGGATCCGGTGCCGTGATGATCTGCACCTTCGGGGACAAGCAGGACGTGTTCTGGTGGAAACAGCACCGGCTTGAGCTCCGCAAAGCCATCGACCGTCAGGGCAGGATGACCCCGGTCGCAGGGAAATACGAGGGCAAAAAGTCAGGGGAATGCAGGGAGGCGATCCTCTCTGACATGAAGGCACTCGGTATCCTCAAGCGACAGGAACCCCTGGAGCAGCGGGTCGGGACCTGCTGGCGGTGCAAGACGCCAATCGAGATTATGAGCGAGCGGCAGTGGTTCGTAAAGATCGCCCCGGACGAGATAATGAAGGCGGCACGCGAGGTGAAATGGACCCCGGGGCACATGTTCCTTCGCATGGAGAACTGGATCGGGCAGATGGAGTGGGACTGGTGCATCTCGCGGCAGCGGATCTTTGCTACCCCGATACCGGTTTGGTTCTGCAGGGAGTGCGGCACCATGATCCTCCCTGATGAAAAAGATCTCCCGCTCGATCCCACGACCAGGAAACCCGGTCATCCCTGCAAAAAGTGCGGTTCAACAGAGGTGGTAGGGGAGGAGGATGTGCTCGATACATGGATGGATTCCTCTATCTCGGTCCTGAATGTCACCGGATGGGATGGCACAAGGGCTCCGCCATTGTTCCCTGCCCAGATCAGGCCGCAGGGCCATGACATCATCAGGACCTGGGCGTTTTACACAATCCTCAGGGCGGTGGCGCTTACCGGAAAGAGACCATGGGACGAGATCCTCGTCAACGGGATGGTCCTTGGCGAGGACGGGTTCAAGATGAGCAAGAGCAGGGGCAACATCATATCTCCTGAAGAGATTGTGGAGCAGTACGGATCCGATGCCTTCCGGCAATGGGCAGCCGCCGGCGCTGCCACCGGTTCTGACATCATGTTCAACTGGAACGATGTGATTGCGGCATCCCGGTTCCAGACCAAGCTCTGGAATGTGGCCCGTTTCATCCTCCTGCAGCTCGAGAAGAAGGAGTTCAACCACGAAGCTCCGGTAACCGCTCTTGCCGACCGCTGGCTCCTTGCGAGGCTGGCCGAGACGGTCAGCGAGGTGACCGAGGCGATGGAGCAGTACCAGTTCGACCGGGGACTGAAAGCGCTCCGCGAGTTCTCATGGAATGTCCTTGCTGACAATTACATCGAGCTCGTGAAGGGGAGGCTCTATTCAGATCATCCGTCCCGTGACTCGGCCTGCCGCGTCCTCTGGGAGACCATCGATGCTCTCTGCAGGATGATGGCCCCTTATGCCCCCCACTTTTCCGAGGAGATCTATTCGCATCTCATGGAGGGGAGTGTCCATAAGGCGGCGTGGCCGGAGGCGCTGCCCTCTGACCAGGAGGATCGCGAGAGAGGAGACCTTCTCGTCCGGCTTGTCTCCGAGATACGCCGGTTCAAGCATGAACAGGGGCTTGCCCTGAATGCACCGCTCGGAAAGGTCACCGTGTTTTCCTCCCGCATCAACGGTGACGGGGGTGACATGGCACGGGCCCTGAATGCATCCATCGAGTGGTGTGCCGACACCGGTGCACTCGAGAAGAGGCCAGGTGAGATAGTCTTCAACATGGCGGTGATAGGCCCGGCTCTCAGGAAGGATGCAAAAGCATTCATGGATGCCGTCAGGGCGCTTCCCCCTGATCTCCTCTCCAGTCCACCGGCCACAATCGACATCGGGGGGAGACGGGTAGAGGTGCCCGCCCATTCATTCTCACAGCAGACCGATTACCTGGTCGGGGGAACGCGAGTGGACCTGATCATGGTCGGCGATGTGATCGTGACCGTCCAAAAGCATCCCTGATAACCCCGGCAACAAACCCGGCTATCTCCCCTTCATCCTTCGTGCCATCGACCAGGACAAAGCGGGAGGGGTCGCTCTTTGCAAGGGCAAGGTATTGGTCCTGCACCTTCTCGAGGAGTCTATGGTTCTCGAAATGCTCCCTGTTCTGTTTTTCCTTGATCCGTGACAAGGCTTCATCGACAGGGAGGACAATCAGAAACGTGAGATCAGGGCAGACCGTCCACCCTGCATGCAGCGCCCGGAGCCAGGCGAGCGGGTCATCGATGTATCCCTTGAGGGTCTCCTGCTGGTAGGCATACCGGCTGTCAGAGTACCGGTCAGAGATGACGAGGAGTCCGCGTTCGAGGGAGGGGCGGACCAGGGTGGAGAGATGGGCTGCATGGTCGGCTGCAAAGAGGAGGGCTTCGGTGATGGGATCCGCCTTCTCGGCGACTGCCCTCCGCACCTGATCGCCGACCCAGGTGGACCCCGGCTCGCGGGTGAAGACAGGAGAGAGATCTGAGAGGAGTGTATGAAGCGACAAGACAAGGGAACTCTTTCCGCTCCCGTCAATCCCTTCAATGGTCACGAGCACCAGTATCCCTCCCTGACCGATTCGTGCGGGATGCTTCCCTTATGGACTCCTGTTGCCACGATCGCTCCATCGAACCCGGCCCGGGCAAGGCGATCAAGGTCATGCCCGTTCCGGACACCGCCCCCATAAAAGAGCTTTTTTCCATAGGCGTTCCGCATTCTTTTGAGAAGGGAGGTGGAGAACAATCTCCCGGTCCCGACCCCGCTGATATTCATAATAAGGCAGCAGTCGAACGGAAGACCTGCTGCCCCAAAGAGGACCTCCTCTGGCGCTCTCCCCTCCGGAAGGACCAGGCCGTCGCGGATATCAACCGAGAGCATCCCTCCGCGGTACTGCAGCAGGTCACCGGCCGTCTCCGTCCCTACCACGTTGACAATGTGCGCTCCTTCCAGGGAATCGTCCGGAGACCGGGACCCCCGGTCGACATAGCACCGTTCCACCATCCCGGCACACGAGAGGATGATCGGGTCATGCGATCCCATACCTGCTATCCGGTCGAGATCGGCGATGTAGAGATACCGGGGCTGCATCACCTCAAGGTACCCGATAGGGTCTGCCACCGGCGATAACCCCCAGGTGAGCGGGCGGTAACCGGCCCTGTCACCCTTCTTCCCGTGCACAACGAACCCGTCTTTCAGGTCCATTGCAAGAACCAGATCCATGGTGGTAGCGTAATCACTATTAGCATGAAGGATCATTAAATCCTATGCGATTGCTGGTCAGCCCGAGGGATGTTGAAGAGGCGAAGCGATCTGGTGCCGCGGATATTATCGATGTAAAACGGCCGGCAGAGGGATCGCTTGGCGCAAACTTTCCATGGATCATACGGGCAGTCAAGGACCTTTCTGACAAACCCGTCAGTGCAGCGATAGGCGATTTTGATTTCAGGCCGGGAGGGGCTGCCCTTGCTGCATACGGGGCAGCCCATGCAGGGGCAGATTACGTAAAGATCGGCCTTATGTTCGACGGGGCAAAACGGGCAGAGGAAGTGATCAGTGCCGTGGTACGGGCGGTCAAGGAAGAGTTCCCCGAAAAGTTCGTTGTGATTGCAGCCTATTCGGATTATGAACGGCTCGGGACCATCTCCCCCTTCGTCATGTCTCCCCTGGCGGCTGCAGCAGGAGCCGATGTCGCGATGGTGGACACCGGCAGGAAGGACGGGAAGAGTACCTTTGAGTTCATGAACGAGGAGGAACTATCTGAGTTTACCGGCATGAACGGCGCTGCAGGGTTGCAGACCGCTCTCGCCGGGTCGCTCTGCTTTGAGCATATCCCTGCACTCAAAAGGATCAACCCCGATATCATCGGCGTCCGGGGGATGGTTTGCGGCGGAAACAGGAATTCCACGATCCAGGAAGACCTGGTGATACGGCTGGCACGGATGGTGGGATGAGGGATGTACCTGACGAAGCTGGATGCCCCCCTCGCGCTCACCTTCGATGACGTGCTCCTCCTTCCCGCCGAGTCACAGGTCGAACCGAATGAGACCGATACAAAGACCCTCTTTTCAAAGAATATCCCGCTGAACATCCCGCTCGTCTCCTCTGCCATGGATACCGTGACCGAATCCTCGATGGCGATCGCCCTTGCAAGGAACGGGGGGATCGGGGTCATTCACCGGAACATGAGTGCCGAGCAGGAGGCGGCCGAGCTCCGGTTCGTGAAGCAGGCAGCGGAACTGATCGAGCGGAAGGTCCTCTCGGTCTCTCCTGATACCAGTGTGGCAGAGGTCGAACGGCTCATGAACGAGCAGGGGATCGGAGGAGTCCCGGTGCTTGAAGAGGGCCGGGTAGTCGGCATCGTCAGCCGGCGGGATGTGCGGGGGATCTCCAGCCGGCGGGGGAGCGAGAAGGTCAGGACGATCATGACCAGGAAGCCGATCACAGCCGGGGAGGATATCACCATGGAGCAGGCGCTTGAGGTGATGTATACCCATAAGGTTGAGCGGCTTCCGGTCATTGACAAGGAAGGGGGTCTTGCCGGGATCATCACCATGCAGGACATCCTCGAGAAACGGCAGTACCCAAATGCAACCCGGGGAAAAACAGGAACGCTGAGAGTTGCCACTGCGGTCGGCCCCTTTGACTTCGAGCGGGCAATGCTCCTTGACGAGGAGGGAACCGATGCTCTCGTGGTCGACTGCGCCCACGGGCACAACATGAACGTCGTCAAGTCGGTGCGAAACATCAAGGGGAGTGCAAAGGCCGACGTCATTGCCGGGAATATTGCAACCGCGAAGGCCGCCGAGGACCTGATGGATACGGTTGACGGGTTGAAGGTGGGAATCGGACCGGGCTCCATCTGCACCACCAGGATCGTGGCTGGCGTGGGGGTCCCGCAGATCACCGCGGTTGCAAGTGTTGCCGATGTCGTGAGGGACGCCGGCATCCCGGTCATCGCCGATGGCGGTGTCCGGTTCTCCGGCGACGTGGCCAAGGCGATCGCTGCAGGGGCTGACAGCGTGATGATCGGGAGTCTCTTTGCCGGCAGCGATGAAGCCCCGGGACGGATCATCACCATGAAGGGGAGGCGCTACAAGCAGTACCGGGGGATGGGGTCCCTTGGTGCCATGAGCGGCGGAGTGTCAAGCGACCGGTATTTCCAGAAGAAAGAGATCGGCCGTACCAAGTTTGTCCCTGAAGGGGTGGAGGGGGTGACTCCCTATGTGGGGAGCGTATCCGATGTCCTGTACCAGCTGGTCGGGGGTCTCAAGTCTGCCATGGGATACACCGGTTCGCGGAATATCGCTGAGATGCACAAAAAGACCCGTTTTGTCCGGATCACTGCAGCCGGGCAGACCGAGAGCCACCCCCACAATATCCTGATCACGGACGAGGCGCCGAATTACCGGCTCTCGGACTGATTTTTCTTTCCCCGGTTCTGGTGCGTCCTTGAGATTTTATATGGTGAGGATCAGATATCCTGACAGTGAAAATAGTATTTCTGTTTAATAATCAGTACTGCTTACAAATACCTATATATAAGAAAATCCCTAACATAAAGTAATCAATGCTGGATCATGTTGAGGTCGCCCGGATCCTCGATATCCTTGGTAATAGAAACCGCCGGCGTATCATCGAACTGCTCAGGCAGAAGCCCTGTTTTGTCACCGAGATCTCTGATCGCCTCCTCCTCTCCCCAAAAGCGGTGATAGAGCATCTCCAGCTGATGGAACGGGAGGAGATCCTCTCCTTCCGGCTCGATGACCGCAGACGAAAATACTATTACCTGGCAAATGATATCAGCGTCATGGTAAGCCTCCACCGGCTGGAGGAGGGAACCCGGAGTTCCGATGACGTCAACAACCGGCTCCGGAAATCACTGGGAAAACTCCGAAAACTCGTGGATGCCCGCGAGGAACTTGCCGGAAACCTCCGCAACATAGAGAAGGATATCGACCTCCAGATACGCGAGATCGTGCAGCAGGGAAGGGAGGTGGTCGAGGACGATAACGGGATCGACCTGCTCATCGCCCTTGCCCACTGCAACCTGACCGGTGAAGAACTGGCAGAGCTGACCGGGCAGCCCGTCCAGAATCTTGCCGCAGGACTTTCGGAGTTGCGTAAAAAACATATCGTAGAACAGGAAGGCCCTACATTCAGGTTGTGTGGTATCAATGCCGAATGATTCGTATGATGATTTCCTGAAGCACATTGCGCGGATGGTGGAGGATATCGTCCGCAACCTGCCTGAAGCAGAAGGCACCAGGTTTGTCGGATATACCATCATCGCGGGGAATAACGGGGAGGCCCCCCATGTGATCCACCTCGGGAAAAATCCCCGCGAGGAGATCGAGTACGAGGTAGTCGAGGACCAGGAGTACCTGTTCATCACCGGGAGCCTGCCTTCCTCGTCGCAATGTGCAGCCTATGCCGATATCTCGACCGATTCGGTCACCATCATCGTTGGGGAGCAACGTGCATCTATCCCCCTGAACACAACGATCGACGTGGTGCACAGCTTTTACCGCGTAAGGCACGGGGTCATCGATATTGTGTTAAAAAAGAAGAGACAGGCCCAGTAACGGATCTGCCCGGATCACGCCTGGATCCTTGTCCCGGGAGAGACCCATTCAGAAATACTCTTTTTATCCGGTCTGAATTCGCGGAACTGCCTGAGCGAGACGGTCAGATCCCGTGTGAAGGCAAAATACCCGATCTGCGTATTCATGCAGAGCTTCATCGCCATGTCCATCAGCCCGCCGGGATCGGGCCGCTGCTCACCGAGCCAGATATGGAAGATGTTTCCCCCGTCAACGATCGGGAAGAATACATGCTCGATCTCCATCCGCCTTGCAAGGGGAATGTTGGCTGAAGGGGCGACGTGGGTTCCGTTCGTGTAGTAGATGGGGAGATCCCTGCTCTTCCCAAGCATCTGGATCCCCTGTTCGATATCCCCCTTGATCACCTTCAGGGCACACTCACGGTACTCTTTCTTCAGGAGGTCGGCGACGGCAAACCGCTGTCCCGTCGTCTCAGCAGGGGTCCGGGCAAGGGCGATGGTCATATTGTTCCGGGCTGACAACTCCTTGGCATACAGCTCCATCTCGGTCATCGCCCGGATGGCAAGCACCCATGCGTCACGGGACTCGTGGAGCTGGGAGCCGGAATGGTGCTGGACCATCTCGTTGACACCGACCACCCCGATGGTATAGACAAGCCCGTCGAGATCGACGGCCACCGCCCCCCGCTCCCCGCTCTCCGGGTCCTTGGGGCGCTGCATGGCAAACGGCATCCGGCCGTTCGTGCGGATGATCTCGAGCCAGCGCCGCTTGATCTTGAATACCTCGACACAGATATCCATCAGCGCCCTCAGCTCGGCAAAGAGCCGATTGTCATCTCCGGCAGCCTCATATGCAGCGCGGGGACAGTTGAGCGACACGACCTGCCAGGAGCCCATCGAGAAGTGTTTTCCGTCGCGGAAAAAGAGTTTGTCATCGAAATGGGTATCCTCGTCAGCCACGGCCGAGAACTGGTAGGCACAGCACTGGTAGCAGGAGATTCCTTTCCCTGCGCCGCGGTACTCCGGCATCTGGTTGTCGTAGTAGGGGGTCCCGAACTTGGATGCCAGTTCGAAGGTGAGGAGGTAGAGGTCCCGGTAGGTAGGGAGATCCGGGTGTTCCCTGTTGAACTCCTCGTTTTCATTGATGAAATCGGGCTCGATGCTGATCTCAGGCTTGGGGAAACTGAACGGCTTTCCCCAGTAATCGCCCTCAAGCATCACCTCCATCAGTGCCTTGAAGAGGAGTCGCACCTCCCGTTCGAACTGCCCGTAGGTTCGGAGGGGTGCAGAGCGGCCGTCCCAGATCTTCCCCTTGTAGACACACGGCTTGTCTTTCCAGAGGGAAGGGACCCCAGGAGAAAGTTGCACGGACGAAAACACGAGTTGTCCGCCACGGGCGACCATCATCTGGGTCATCTCATAGACAAACATCTGCATGTGCTGCCTGATCTCGTCGTAGGGCATGCCATCGAAGAACGGGGCGATGAAGGTGAGGAAGTTATAGTACCCCTGCCCCCCGGCAAAGTTGGTCTGGGCGCTGCCAAGGGCCTTGACAGCGTGGAGGATGGCGACCTCCGGCCGCTTTGCTGGACCTGCCACCGATGCTTTCGTCCCGTTCCCATCCGGCATCAGCCCGTAGTAGAGGAAGTACCGGAGGTCCCAGTCCTGGCAGAACGGCCGGGTGCCGAAATACTCCAGGTCATGGATATGGATGTTCCCGGAAAGGTGGTGGTCGGCGAGGTGGGGAGGCAGTTGGAGGAGGTACTGCTCCTTGCTGATCTTGTCGGCCTTCTTCTTGTGTGAAGTTTCGGCATTCTCCTGGAGATTAGCGTTGTCCCGGGCTTCAAAACCGCGGCCGACATCGATGAGGTGGGCATCGAAGACCGGGGTCCCCACTCTTGTGCAGACGTTCCGGTACTGGGTCATCCCCCCTTCAAGGAGCGTGATGTTCACGATCTCCCTGATCAGGGGTCCCGAGAGGGCTTTTAAGCGGAGGGAGCAGATACGGTCCTCAACGAGCCGCGCTATCTCCTGTGCGATATCTTCGTTTGCACTCTCGTAGCCATAGAACGTCTCGACCAGCTTTGTCTCCTCCACAATCTGGCGGATGATCCGCTGCCGTTCCCAGTCAACGATGTGACCATCGGAGGTCCTGACAGGCGGCATCCGGGGGACAAAGATGCCGTCGAGGGTGGTCTGCTGGGTCTTGTGGTCAGGCATCAGGGACCCTCGCTGCATCTCCGGATCCTCTCCTCCTGGAGGTCCCCCTTGGAAAAGAGATCCCGGGTGGTGAGGAATCCGCCGGGGCCCCGCAGCACCGGCGCCTCGTTCACAAACACCCCGTTGATCCTGAGCTCAGTAAGCGACTCCGCCGTTGCCATAGTCTTCTCTTCAAACGGGATATCGTTCCGGTTCAGGTAGTCCTTCACAAGTTCACAGTTCGGACAATATTCAAGCGTATAAATAACCAGCTTTTGTGTATCTGCCAATTTCAGCCCCCCGTTTGCATTCAGACCAGTACTTGTTTTCCGTGAAAAAATATTTGTTGATCTGTCTTGATTATACATTGAAAAGAAGATAAGAGAGACTGATGCGGAAAGCAGGTAACAGGCATTTTTTTATCCGGCACTCTTGGCCGGTACCGGGACTGCAGCATCAAGGAGCAGTACGTGTATGGTTCGTCTTTTTGTGGCAATCGATCTCCCCGCCGATATCCGGGAACGCCTGAAAGGTCCGCAGGAGCACCTGAAAAAGAGCAGCGCCCGGCTGACCTCTGTAGATCCGGCCCTGATCCATATCACCCTGAAATTTATCGGGGAGGTGCCGCAGGACGCTGTCGGAAGGATCATGACGGCGCTCTCAGGGATACCATTCTCTCCGTTTGACCTGCGGGTGACCGGCATCGGCTCCAACAATCCCCGCCAGCCCCGGGTCATCTGGTGCACTGTCGAGGACGGAGGAGGAAGTGCCTCGCTTCATGCGAAGGTGGAGGACGCCCTTGTTCCGCTCGGGTTCCCCCGGGATGACCGTCCGTTCAGGCCGCATGCCACCCTTGCACGGGTGAAACAGGGGGATCCCACCCTCCCCGGGTGCATACGATCGATCCCTCCTGGGGATCTGGGTGCATGCACGGTATCCGGTTTTCTGTTGAAAAAGAGCACCCTCACTCCGGCTGGACCCATATATGAGACCCTCCTGGAGGTCCCGGCATCATGAGAAGCCCGATCGAGGAGTCGGTGCTGTCCGCAATAAGGCCGGTCCCTGCCGAGAAGGATCACATCGCGCAAATTGCAGCACGGATCATGGGCGCCGTTGCAGGGAAGGGGATCGCGGCTGAGCCCATGATCGTGGGATCGGTTGCCCGGGGAACCTTCATCCATGGTGACCGGGACCTCGATATCTTCCTGCTCTTTGATCCCTCCCTCTCCCGGGAGGAGCTGCAAGATCAGGGGCTCTTCCTCGCCCGGAGCATTGCCGAGGATCTGGCTGAACGGTACTGCGAGAAGTATGCGGAGCACCCCTACATCAGTGCGACCATCGAAGGATTCGATGTGGATCTCGTCCCCTGTTTCCGGGTGGAATCGGCGTCGGCGATACAATCAGCAGTCGATCGGACCCCGTTTCACACCCGGTATATCTCTGCACGGATCACCCCTCTCGTGGACGACGTGTTGCTGGCAAAACAGTTTGCAAAGGGGGGAGGGGTCTACGGATCTGACCAGATGACCGAGGGGTTCTCGGGATATCTCTGCGAGCTCCTGGTCCTCCATTATGGGGGATTCTCCGCCCTTATCGAGGCTGCCGCCGATTGGAAACCCGGGACCCTGATCGATCTCGAAGTGCACCGGACAAAGGACTTCACCGAGCCGCTCGTGGTGGTCGACCCGGTGGACGGGGGGAGAAACGTCTCGGCAGCGGTATCCCTCGATCGGATGTATGAGTTCGTGGAACTGGCACGTGGTTACCTGGAAAATCCGTCGTGTCTGTTCTTCTTCCCTCCGGAGCGACCGGCATGCACCCGTGAAGAACTGGTCTCCCGGCTTAAGGTAAAGGGCACCTTTCTCTATGCGATATCGTTTGCCACACCTCCCTTCATCCCCGATGTGGTTGTCCCCCAGCTGAGGCGGAGCATGGACTCGGTCCGGGGGCTTTTGGAGCGGAACGGGTTTGCGGTACACTCAGCCGGTTGCGAGATGTTCGAAGACCGCTGTCTCCTCCTCTTTGAACTGACTGCCGACAAGGTCCCGAATGCACGACTGCATAGAGGACCGCCCCTCTGGAACCGGACCAATGCAGACAAATTTTTTGGGAAATATTGTGCTGGGGACATTCCCGGTCTCTCCAGCGGACCCTTCATCGAGAACGGCCGGTATGTCGTCGAGATCCAGCGAAAGTACACGGATGCTGCCGATCTCCTCCGATCGACTGAGATCCTTGAGGTGGGGCTGGGGCGGCACGTGCGGCAGTCCATGGAACTGCATTGGGAGGTATTTTCCGGCGGTGACTGCTGGTCCCCTGACAGTGCCACGTTCCTTTCGGGCTTCATCGTCCGGAAATCCCCGCTGGCAAGGATCCATGCAGGGAGGACTGATGAGCGGTAAAAGGTGCTTACAAGAGAGCAGGAGGATTGCTGTCCTCCCCAACGTCAGCTGCTGAACTCTCCTCTTTCCACTGGTGCTGAAAAACGCTCCACCACGGTCCCTTTTTAACCGTTACCCGTCGTGCAGTACAGGAAGGGAAAGGCTATATTCAATCCTGATGAAGAGTATCTTTCCTGAGGTGCCCCGTGAAAAAAATCCCACTATTCTGCGTTTCAGTGCTCCTGATCGCATGCACTCTCGTTGCGATGCCGGTATCGGCTGCCCTGGAGGAGGTTTTAGTCTACTCGTCCGATTTTTCCAGTGATCCGGGATTTACCACCAACAATCCTTCGCGGTACTACTGGGATGTTGCAAACCAGACGTATCACTTCGAGACAGAGGGGGGAACCAATGGCTATAGCTTCATCCCGGTCGATCTCGACAACGGGCCTTTCACCCTTGAATATGATATCAACATCAGCTCGATACAGAAAGGAGGGGCGGTCAGGTTCGGGCTCACCACGACCGACATGGACATCTCAAAGGCTGCAAGCGTTCTTTCGGTCTTTGATAACGGGCAGTACGGAAGGCTGATGGGGCTCCAGGTCATCGATCAGAACAACCACATCTATGAGACAAAGAGCCTTAACAGCGTGTACTGTGGTGATATGAAAGACTGCGACACGAAGCAGTATGAAGAGAATGTCACCTACCATGTCGAGGTCCGCTACAACAAGCAGCTCAGGCAGGCCAATATCAAGGTCACAGATCCAACAGAGGCACTGCTCTGGGGATTCTATGTCCCGCTCGGCCAGGATCTCCTCTCCCTGAACAGGCTTGCGATCACCACCAAGGGGGATTACACGCTTGAGAACAATGCGATCGGCTTCATCGACAACGTGACACTGCATACGTACCGCGAGATCATCCCGACCACAGAACCCACCACCATCCCGACCACCGAGCCCACCACGGTCCCGGAAACAACCGTGATCCCGACCACGACCGAGGCCCCGCTGAGCCCGTTCATTCCGCTGGGGTGCCTTCTGCTCGCTGGAATACTCGTTGCTTCCAGGAAAAAAAGGGATAATTGATCACCAGGAAACCGATAATTACCCTCCCTTTCAATTAGTATGCACAATATCAGGTGACTCTTATTCATGACCATAAACCCTGACGAGCACGTCATCGAGGCGATAGGAAGATGCAGGATCATTGTCCGGAACGGCTCGGTCGTTGAAGTAGGACCCCCTCTCATTCGCGAATGCCCGCTCGCCCGCAAATTTGCCCTGCCTGTCCATCCGATAACCCCTGAAGCAGTGGGCGAAAACATCGCCAACCGGATCAGGAAGTTCGGCATGTGCACACCGGACCGGAAAGTCCTGATGTCAGGTGAGTATGTCGGGTTTGGCGCCTCCGAACTGATCAGCTACGGATTGTCAACCGGAGTGTTCGATGCAGCGGTCATCGCCTGTGATGGAGCAGGAACGGTGATCGCCACCAAGCCCGATCTCGTGCAGGGTATCGGGGGGAGGATGTCCGGGCTCGTGAGTACCACCCCTTACCCCCCTGTCATTGCAGCGATTGAGGAGAACGAGGGGATCGTCCCCTTCAGGCAGGATACCCGGATGGACCAGGTGATAGGAACCCGTGTTGCCCATGATGCCGGGTACTTAAAGGTTGCCGTCACGATTGCCCGTGCCAATGATGCCCCGAACATCCGTGCAGAGTTTCCTGATTCATTCATCATTGCCGTCCACACTACCGGAATCACCGATGAAGAAGCCCTGCTCTTCGCGGACTACGCGGATATCGTGACGGCATGTGCTTCCCGTGCAGTCAGGGAAGTTGCCGGAACGAGAGCCCTCCTGCAGGCAGGTTCATCCGTCCCGGTCTTTGCCATGACCCAGAAGGCAAAAGAGCTGATCCTTCGGAAAGTGATCGATACGAAAGGACAGTTCCTTGTGACGAGTGCAGAGCTGCCGTTTGGATCGGACACGCTCCCGAAGCCGCTGGTGTGAGGGGGGAAAACCTTTCCCTGCCTGTCTTTCAGGTCAAACTCCTCCCTCCTCCATTACTTAGTGAGAATAACCGGGAACATTTTGTAAAAGATAATTGAAACAGAAACGCAGTAGGCCATCTACCTTAGCCTGACTGGAAAATCAGCAGGATTGGAAAACAGGAGATATCTCTTCTGTGTCATTTTGTATCGCATGAAATGAAAGATACGTATCTAATACCTTCGTATATCACATAGCCAATTCCAGAATCGATTCACTCAATTTTTCTGATCTCACTGATGATTTTCGATTCATCCGTCTTCACCTTCCGCCTTACAGTGTTTCGGGATATCACAATTTCAGGATTTTCATCCAAGTTTATATATAGGAAACTCAAATATGGTCCTTATCATAAAGTGGCACTTATGGAATTGACGATAGAGAGGAAACGCATACGGGTAACTGCCGTTCTAGTTGCCCTGATTACCTTGTCCCTGCTGGTGCTCCCAGCATCCGCCGCGATCAACCAGATCGCCCAGGGCGGAGATGTGTTTATTGGTGAAGAAGGCCTGGATGTAACCGCAGCCGTTGGGAATTTCACCCAGATTGCATGGTTTGTATCCGGTGCCAATCCATGGGCGGATGCACCAAACTACATTGTAGCTGTGGGCAATCCCACAACCTTCTATATTGCACCTGCTGACTTCGTCGGCAGGACCGGTAACTGGTTTGTATGGGATGGGGGTATAACGTTGGGCGTAGTTGCAATCAATGTTGTTGACCCCAACCTCGACATTAAGGTATGGGACCAGAACGCCAACAAGGATGTCACCGGAAAGCAGATTCCAGAAGGAAATGTCGAAAACTTCAGGGTCGAGACCAATGTTTACTCTGTGGTCAACAGGCCCAGCTATGCTGGTGAGGGATTCGTCAACATCAAGGTGAAGACCGCTGATGGTGCAACCTACACCGCATTGGAGACTCCGGCCAACGTCATGAAGAGCCTTACTGGCCAGGCGATTACCCAGTCGCTTTGGTACTGGGCAGTACCTGCTGGGAACACCACTGTCGGATGGGATACCGCTGCTAAAGATGATGCAGGGTTTCCTCTATACAATACTGGTATATACACAGTGAGTGCCGAACTCAACCTCAATAAAATTAAGGACAACTACAAGGCACCCGATGGCAAGGACTATACCGGTAAGACCGTGACTTCACTCAAGACAATTGCGATCTCTAGCGATACCGTGAAGATTGAGGCTAGCAAGGATACCGTTGTTCGCGGCAACCAGTTCTCTGTGACCGTTACGGGTAGGACTGACGAGTTCTATTACGTATGGGTCAAGGGGACCGGCTCAATGACCGGCGGAATGGGAGATCAGCCGCCACTCATGACGGCGAGCCAGGACAATGTCGCGAACGACCCTGTTGCGGGACCTTATAACATCGGTTCCTACGTCTATGAGGGCGGTGAGGGCAAAACCATCATGCAGGACGTCCCCGCTGCACCAGACAACGGCGTTTCCTACTATGCAAAGATCAAGACCTCATCAAGCGGAGTCCGTACAATCGGATTCAGGACTACGCAAAATACCAAGGACAATATATACACCATTCGTGTCGAGAATAATTTCAATGGCCAGTATAAATCGGACGAGGTCAAAGTAGAGGTTGAGAAGGGAATCGTGACCATTGTTGCAGCAGGCGACCAGAACTACTTCCTCGGGCAGGAGGTAAAATTCTCTGGAATCAACTCCGAGACAGGCAACGTGTATCTCTTCATTATCGGCCCCGACCTGCCTACAAATGGGGGACTCATGACCAGTCCGCAGACTGCTGTAAATCCATTTGTGGCCCCTCCGCTATTCACCATTGTTGAAGTTTTCGATGATAACACGTGGGCATATAATTGGAATACAAAAGGGATTACCCTCAACCCGGGGAACTACACGATTTATGCCGTTGAAGCACCGAACGACAAGAACCAGCTTGATAATGCTCTTTTTGGCAATGTCTCGATTATACTCAATGCTCCATTCGTCACCGCACAGGTCTCTAAAACCACGGTAGAACAAGGAGAGCCTCTCTTTATCCGTGGAGTTGCAGAAGGCGATCCCTCACAGGGAGTAGCAATCTGGGTTATTGGTCAGAACTTTGTTGCTTATAACACTGAAGGTGTTAATGATGATGGCACCTTCGAATACGAAATCGATGGTGGCATGACATCAGGAATGCCCAGTGGCCAGTACTTCGCTATTGTACAGCACCCGACGAACAACGATGAGCTAGATGTTTATCCACAGGCAGCCGAAGGTTATACCTACCGCTATGTTGTAGGACCGTATCCCGATCCAACAAAGGATAACATCCTCTTCACCCTTGAGGGACCAGGCAGCCTGCAGGGATCTGATGCGGCAAACGCACTCACCGTTGCCCTCGACAACTCGACGGTTGACGATACCTACACGAAGATTCAGTTCCTTGTTGAAGGGGAAGTTGAAGCTCCTGTCGCCAACTTCACCGCAAACGCCACATCTGGATCGGCAAACTTGACTGTCCAGTTCACCGATATCTCCACCAATGAGCCAACGTCTTGGGCATGGGACTTCGGCGACAGTGCCAACTCCACTCTGCAGAATCCAGTCCACACCTACACCAATTACGGCACATACAATGTTTCATTGACCGTAACCAATGCTGCTGGCGAGGATACCATCGTCAAGAATGATTATATCCAGGTTATTCCAATGGTTGGAGGGGATAAAGGGTATTACCTCATTCATTGTAACGTTGAGGGCGCTAAAGTCTACTTTGATGAAGACTATAAAGGAGATATCATAAATGGAACGCTCCTAGTGAAAATCTACCTTACTGCAACGCCCTACCATCGATATTCTGTCTCTAAAGCAGGGTATGTCACCGTCAACGAGGCTCTCCCCACTTATCCTGCAAAAGACGAGACCAAGGATATCT
>JAAYWH010000093.1 GCA_012516785.1 Methanomicrobiales archaeon | reverse complement strand
TAGGTTGGTGACACTTGCCGGTGCTGTGATGTCGGGGACAGCTGCAGTCCTTGCGACATCGGTCACCATAGTGGCATTCATGTTACCGTTAGTATCGACCGTCCTGGTGCCGATGGTGTACTCGGTATCCGGGAAGAGGCCGGTTGCAGTCCAGGACTGGACCCCCTTGGTGACGTTCTGTTTCCATACACCGTCAAGGTAGACCATGACCTTCTCGAAATCGGAGTCAGCGGGATCGGTCCATGTCCAAGTGATCAAGGTCTGGGAGAAGGTAGTGTTGGTAAGGTTGGTGACACTTGCCGGTGCTGTGGTGTCCGGAGGCGGATTGACGGTGATGAAGTCTGGTTTGATCTCTGAATCAATACCCGCTGCATTCGCCACGGTAAGATTCACGGTGTAGGTGCCGGCCATCGTGTATTCATGGGAAGGATCTTTGATGGTGCTGTCTACCGTGCCGTCGCCAAAGTCCCAGGCATACGTGAGTGGCGTAGTTCCGGTCGATGTGTCGGTGAAATTGACGGTCAGCGGAGCGGTCCCGGACTGGACATCTGAGATGAATCCTGCGGTCGGTGCGACTGGTACGGGGTCATCGCTGTAGATGAT
The DNA here is from genome assembly GCA_012516785.1 of Methanomicrobiales archaeon. Lineage (GTDB taxonomy): Archaea > Halobacteriota > Methanomicrobia > Methanomicrobiales > Methanospirillaceae > UBA9949. The sequence goes on along the minus strand of JAAYWH010000093.1, from coordinate 22,567 downwards.
GATATCGGAGACAGTTTGGACTGAAAGGCCAGTGGTAGTAGGGTAACTTTCGGCTCCACTCACATAATAATACCAATATACCGAATCAGCAGCCTCATGCCAGTCCCAGTTACCAAAGGCATTGACCCCCCACGGGTTCGTGGAGGCATCTGCCAGCCAGACAAGACGCATGCCATCGGTATATCCGGTATCTGGTTTAAGACCATTCTTCTCCCAGGTGACAACCATCGGACCTTCTCGGGAGGAATATTCATAGACATTCTTGAAAGCAAAATACTTGGTAAAGCCGTCAGGTGCCGTCATCTTAATGGTTTCACCAGCATTCATCCCTCCCACGAGATCACAGAGGTCTTTGACGTTGGTTCCTCTGACAGCCCCCATGTCTTTCTCAAGGACGTTAGTGTCCTCGGTTACATTCCAGCGGATGAGTTCTTTAATCACTGGATCGGGATCGTCTTTGAACACCGGTCCCTGGGCATAGTAATGGGTCACTCCATCACCCAGCACCGGGAGGTTGTTCATCATCCACTGATAGGTAACCGTGGTCTCGTTCAGGACTGTTGTCCCATCGACCGCGTACTTCACGATATGTACTTCGGTAGTTGCAGCCGATCCCATTCCCACCATCAGAATGAGGGCAAGAAGAACCGGTATATATCGTCCTTGCAATCTTATTGACATCTCTCTACCACCTTGATTAGGGAGAAACTCTTCGGACATCTCTTCGCTTGTTTCCGTTCTTGGAAATGGCGAAAATGATGAGGAAGTGAATGTATAGGAAGGGGTTTGCGTTTAATTACATATATAAATTTTTGTAAATAATAACATGTTCTGCATAACCAATTGGTTGTATGGTCCGGGTTGGGATTTTAAGAAAGTTATGGTATCTGAGCGAGGTCCCGTAGGCTTCGGTTGTCAGGTGATATTGGAATGCTGTATACCGTTAGTGGTATTTGTATCAAGCACTCACGCTCAATCAAACACCACCGAATAGTTCCTGGTCTGGCCTGGCTCAACGGTAACATCAAGGTATCGCTTTGTCTTTTCAAGGGTGAGCAGAACCTCCCAGACCCCTATCGGGATCCCGTCAATAGTACAGGGGGTCACCTCTCCCGTCCGGAGCCCCCTGATGGAGACCGCCGCCCCCGGGGGATCACTGGTGAGACCGATGCTCCCTGAAGCATACCACGGAAGTGAATACTGTACCGGGTATTCTCCGAGGAGGCACTGGCTTTCGGCGATGAAAATACGCTCGGTCACCGGTATCCTGTTCTCTGCGGTGAGAGAAACCCGGTGGTACCCCTCAGAGACATTCGGGATGATGGCAGGAGATAGGAGCCCGGTGCGTATTCCATCGATAAAAATTTCAGCACCGGCTGGATCGCTCGCAATCGAGAGATTGCAGACCGGGGGTGTTTTGGCCGGGATAAGGAACTCCCTGCTGTCCCGGCTACTTTGAGGGATCGTATAGGAATAATAGGCGGCGTCCTTCATGAGGGTGACAAACGACGGATGCTCTGCAAGCTCGACCTTTTCAGGGACCCTCTTTACCGGGTAATACCCATTCACCGTGAACGACGTGCCTTTCCAGGACTCCCCGCCGATGGTGACAGAACCGGGCGAGGCGGCATCCATCAGGTTGAACTCGACGGGCATGATGGCATCCGGGAAGACCCACGCCCGGATCGTCTCCTGCGATGCGTAGGCGTTCCCGGTCGTGAGGATCCCTGCCGATACGGTGTGGAATCCCTCCCGCAGAGGCGAGACGAGGAGTGGGGACCTCGTGCCCACGATCACCCCGTCAATCTTAATCTCGGCCTGTTCAGGGTAGGTCCGGATATAAATCCCCCCGTGATGTGACGTGCCGGATGCCAGGGCAGGGGCTCCTGCAGGAAGCGTTGTTACCTCCACTGCCGGCATGACGGGATGGAGGAGCAGCGCTATGGATCCATTGCCTTGTATGACCTGTTCTGCAGGCTGGTATCCATCTTTTACCAGTCGTATCGTGTGTTCTCCTTCGAATGGCACCACGAGATCGCACGGTGTCATCAGTCCGGTAGGCTGGCTATCGAGAGAGACACGTGCCCCTTGCGGGGTAGAAGTGATTTGGATCATGAAATTTTGCTCTGCAGGGATTTCCTCTGGAGGAAGGACACTATCGCTTACGGGAGGTACCGTGATAGTTCGCTGGTAGCAGGGTTCCGGAGGCAGGCCTTGCAACCAGAGAACGAAATTATGGAGCCAGCAGAGGAAGCTCCCAATCGGGTCGCTGACAGGCAGCATCGGTGAACCTGGAGGAGACGTTGGTGGAGTTGACCCCTCCATAGCAGCTATCGATACCCCGGGGGAGACGACAGCAGGGGTGGTCGTATTGGGGGTGATCTTCCCCGTTATCGGAATGGTCCCGGCCGTATCCCCCTTCTGGTCAGGGATATCCATGGCAAGGATCGCTACCCGGCATGTCACCACGGAATCTCCGGCATCGGTGTGAAACCGTACCACGGATCCACCATCCTCCGGAACCAGTATTTCATTGATTGCTACCGGCCCGTCTCCTGATACCAGTCGCCCCGAGGTGCTGACACCGTTGATGAAAAAGCTCAGATTTCCTGCCGATGAGCCCGGGGTGGTTGCCATGACAAGGGTGGCATTTGATTTCCGGACTGGGAAAGGCCCCGCGAATTCTGCCAGGGTCATGGGGCTCCCAAGACCGGGAGCATCTCCGATAAGATCCGCCCCTTCTGCAATCCATACCCCGGTAGTACCTGCTCCCGGATCCTCGTTTCCCACCAGCAGCAGACCTCCTGCTACCGTAGCATTCCAGGAAGCATGGTTCCTGCTCCGTACGATCACGGTCCCATCCGGGTCCAGTGCCGAGGGGGAGAATACCAGCGTCGTGGCATAAGGCTGGTCATCCTCGCCCCGTTCAACCCAGGTCCTGGCCGGTGCCACCTCCCCCTGATCAGCCACCAGGACGATCTCTGGATCAGCATCGATCCCGGGATCGGCGCTGCTTTGATCGAGGAACAGGTAGACCCGGAGAAGCCCGGGAGAGGAGCCCGAGATGACCCCGTCAAAGGTGATAGTCTGCTCCTCCCCGCCTTTGAGGGTGAACGGCGTCATAGTGGAAGGATGGGCGGAAAAGCTGCCGTTCAGCTGGAGGTATTCCGTCACTATCAGCTGTCCCCCCTCGAGGATTGCCAGGTCCGGGAGAGGTGAGAGCGGACCATTCCCTGAAGAGTCCGTTCCTGAATCCGCCGTTACACTAGGGGCAGGGGCAAGATCAAAATGTACGGGGATGCTCTTTCCAGGGAGTACTTCCACCGATCGCTCTTCAGGGGTCAGATACCCTCCCTTGCTGACCGTGAGGGAATACACTCCCTCCATAAGCGAATCGATGTTGCAGGGGGTCTCAAACCCGCTGTCGACACCATCAAGAGAGACCCTTGCCCCCGCTGGATTCGAGGTTACCTCGATCGATCCTTCCGGCTCCCGGTTGGACAGGATATGGATCTCTGAGATAAACTTCCCTGAGAGCCCTGTCGTGGTAGGATACCCCTCACCCCCCGACTGATAATAATACCAGTATTCCGGGTCTGCAGCCTCGTGCCAGTCGTAGTTACCGAAAGCGTGGAGCCCCTGTGGATTGGTGCTGGTATCAGCCAGCCAGATGAGCCGCATGCCTGACTGGTAATCTGGCACATACCCGGTGCCCTGCCGTTCCCAGGTGCCTGGCGCTTCTGCCCCGTTATACCAGGCAAGAATCATGGGCCCTTCCCGGCCTGAATACTCATACACATTGGTATAAGCAAACCGCATGCTCCACCCATCGGCTGAAACGATCTTCACCTCTTCGTCAGGCTGCATCCCTCCAACAAGATCGCAGAGCTCCCTGACCCCCGTACCCTTCACCGCACCCATCGCTTTTGATTCGACATTCACATCTTCTTCCGGGTTCCAGCGGAGCGCCTCTTCGGTCGCTTCATCAGGGTCATCGATAAAGACCGGTCCCTGGTGATAGTACTGTGTCGTCCCGTCACCCATCACCGGGAGGTGTGCCTCCATCCAGCGGTAGTCGACCGTGGTCTCATTGAGGATGGTGTACCCATCGGCAGCATAGAGGACAACCCGTACTGCGGTGGTAGCCCCTCCAACCGGAACGGCCATGACCGGGAGGAGGCAGAGAATGACAAGCAGCGTGCAGAGATACTTCATGGGACATTCCCCTCTTCACCCGGGCGCTTCGAAAGGCGGATGAGATGTACGTCTTCCGGATCAACCAGTGCGACAACGCGTTCTCCAGGCCGGTACTCCCATGACGACCAATTTCCCGGGATATCGATCAGAAGAGGGAACGGACCTGCGAAACGGACCTGGCAGCCATGGTCGGTTGCTACCATGGAGATCACCTGTCCTTCGATACGATTGACCTGCTCACTTCGTGAGATATCCGCCCCGGCAAGCATGATATCCCGTGACCTTATACAGGCAAGGATGCGTTCACCGGCAGGAACCGCGCCCTCGGCGATGATGCCGGTAGTCCCGATCGAGAGCAGGGTTCTTCCACCCTCGGATGCGGCGCCCGATATCCCCTCAAGCATGTTCTCAAATCCCGCGAGCGCGGCAATGGTCGGATGAACGGGGCATGAGAAGACGGCTGCTGGTGTGCCGGCCTGCAGGATCCGTCCCTTATCCATCACCATCACCTGGTCGGCAAGACGGTATGCCTCATCGCGGTCATGGCTCACCTGGAGGATCGTGAGCCCGTGCTCCCTCTGGAGAGCCTTCACCTCGTCCATGCAGGACAGTCGCGCTTCAGGGTCGAGCGCAGCAAACGGTTCATCGAGGAGGAGTGCAGAAGGCCGTGTCGCAAGTGCCCGTGCGAGCGCTACCCGTTGTTTCTCCCCGCCCGAGAGCGAGCCGGTATGGCGTTGAGCGAGAGGCTGGAGTGAGAACGAGGAGAGGAGTGTATTGACCGTGCTGGTCCGTTCGCGGGACGAGATCCCCTTCATTTTCAGCCCATAGGCAATGTTCTCCTCAACAGTGAGGTGCGGGAACAGCGAGTAGTCCTGGTACATGAACCCGATTCCTCGTTTCTCAGGTGGCAACATCGTGACATCCCGTCCACCGACCAGGATCCTCCCCCCGGTGACTTGCAGGAATCCCCCGATACTCTCGAGGAGAAGGGTCTTTCCTGCACCCGAAGGCCCCATGAGCACCGCATACGAGGATTCGGGAACCTGGAGCGAAATCCCTGCAAATGAGAAGTCCCCGCGGGTCAGACTGACCCCCTCAACTGCGATCATCATACACCCCTGCACGGCGTGTCAGGAACCGGAACACGAAAAAGAGGACCAGGCAGAGCAGGATGAGGATGAATGCGATGGCCTGGCTTTCTGCGATCCCGCCGGTATTGAAGCGGTAGTAGATCAGGGTCGATATCACCACCGGGAAGTAGGCGATCATGATCACGGCAGCAAACTCCCCGATGGCTCTCCCCCACGCAAGGAGTGCGCCATACAGGATATGGCGGGTGGTAAGGGGCAGGCTCACTGTTATAAACGCCCTGGCCCGGGAGGCACCAAGGCTCCGGGCGACGTTCTCGAGCTGGACCGGCACCCTTCCGAATCCTTCCCGCACGGCGTTCACGTAGTAGGGGATGGCGACAAAGACCATGGCAGCAACGATGCCTGGGAACGCGTCCTCGAAGGTCAGGCCGATCCCGCCGAACGGAGCTCCGAGCAGCCCCCTGGACATGAAAAGAAGGTAGACCATCAGCCCTGCGACCGTATGCGGCAGGACCAGCGGAATATCCACCAGGGTCTCAACGATGCCCTTCCAGGGAGTATCGCTTCGGCTGAGTGCATACGCAAGCGGTGTTCCGGTGATGGCAAGGATCCCGACCGCACAGAACCCTGCAAGGAAGGTGACAAAGAAGGCCTGGAATACCATTGGGTCGCTGGCGGCTCCGGCAAGGTATCCGGGGTTCTGGAAAACCGGGACGGCTATCACGAGAAGGGCCAGGGCGATGATCCCGACAAGGATCATCCCGGGGATCCAGAAGGCGGCAAGAGAATTTCCCGAAGACCAGTATTTCTTCCTGAGGCGATGCTCCGGGGAGCTCATGAGACTGCCCCTTCCGGCAGCGGTGCGGGCCATCCGGGGCGTCCTTTTGCTGACTCATTGGCGATGTATCCGATAAACTCGAGGGCGAGATCCGGATTCGGAGCGTTTGCCGGGACGGTCACTGCATATACGATGGGACGGCCGTTTCTCTCACTGCCGATGGTGGCAAACCGGGGAAATCCCAGGATGACCGTGACATCGCGGTAGCGGTCGGCATATTCCGCGGAACCGAGATGGATGGAGGGAGGGAGTGTGACATACGAGAGGTTCATCCCTTCTGCCACGCTCCGGTACTCGATGGCATAATCGATCCCCCCTGCGGAGAGAAGCGAGAGCAGGTAGATACTCCCATCCCGGATGACTACCTTCTCATCGGAAGGGCGCATGATCTCGGGGAGGGAGATCGTGGTGCCCCCTGTCCCGGATGAAACGGTGATGGTCGAAGGGAAGTGATCGGTGACGAGCGTCTCAAAGAGCAAAGGTTCGCTGTACTCCTCTTCAGCCAGCTGCAGCACCATCAGGGAACGGTACCCTGCAGCATCGAGCATCGGGTTTGAGAATCCCAGGCGGACATCCGGCCGGGCAAGGATCCGGTACCAGTTCTCCTGGTTGATCTCATCGTGATACCGGCTCCTGTTCGTGTAGGCGATCACCATCTCGTTCGTGGATAGGGGCTGGTACCAATCGGTATAGTTGCGAGAGGAGTCTTTCATGGGGTGGTACATGAGGTCCGGGATCAGGGATTCGTCGGCAACGGCGATCACATCAGCAGTCCTCCCGAGGTCGGTGACCTGCCGGATGACCTGGATGCTCCCGTGCCCCTCGATCTGGACATCGATGTCTGGATGTGAGGCTTCAAACTCCTGCTCCGCCTCTGCAAAGGGAGCAAGGAGACTGCCGGCAGCAATCACCTTCAGGGTCTTGGATGGGGGAACAGTGCCCGCGCACCCCGCAAGGAGGATGCTCCCGGCCAGCAGTATCGCGATGGCGACGCTTCTCAATCCCTTATCTCGATCCGATCCACCCATTTCACCCAGGCACTCCCTTCGGTAATGACCCCTGGCTGTTCCGAGATGATTGCGATGCGGGCCGGACCGCCGTCATCGTAGGACAGGGGAGTTCCGTTCTGTTCATACATCAGGATGATGCGCAACGGGGGAGATGGGATCTCTTTCAGATTCTCATCAAAGGTCACAAATCCCCGTCCTTCAAGCTGGTCTGCATCAAAGACCCAGAGATATCCGTCAGGGGCAGAGACCCAGACCTGCCGGCCCTCCCCCACTCCTCCTGCAACACCGGCGAGATCCCGGAGATCCACTCCCTTGCAGGTGTAGGGACCGAACCTGAAGCCTGTCGTAGAGACACAATACCCATGACCGTTCACTGCGGGAAGTGCCCTGAGGTCATTCATCGTCAGCACCTTCTCGGTAGTCCCGTTGATGGTCAGCCGCCAGTCCGCCGCAAGCGAGTCCTGAACGGGAGCCGTGCACCCGGCGATAATGAGGGAGAACACAACGATGGTCAATAAAAGGACGACCATTTGGGATACTGCCAATTGTTTCACGGGTTCCACTTCCTGAATATCAGAATGGCACCGCACCCAGCGATGATGGGGATAAGAAGCAGCGGAGATTCTGTGGGGGGAGCCGGATAGGTCTCGTTCACCTTTGACTCGTAGGACTTGGGGAGGAGATCTGATGATCCCTTGTACCCATCCCGATACACCCGGATTTCATCAACCCACTTCACGGTGTAACCCCCGGTGGAGGGGTACAGGTTATCGAACAGGTGGATGCGATCAGCGGGCATCACCTCATGCATGTCCCAGTTGCCAAAGACATGCTTCCCTTCACTGTTGGTTGATGTATCGGCGAGGAACAAAAGCCGCATCCCGACGTGGTAGGAGGGCGGATAGCCCGTTCCCTGCCGCTCTCCCACTGATGATTCTTCCCCGTTGAACCAGCACACGGTGATGTTCCCCTGGCGGGGATCAGGATGGTATATATTCTCGTACGGGATCTCAACATGATACCCGTCGACTGCTTTTACCATCACGTCATCACCGGGATTCATCCCTCCGACAAGATCGCAGAGGTCGCGGACGGCGGTACCTTTGACTGCTCCCATGTCCTTGAAATTAGTGGTCTCTTTCATGTCCCACTGCCCCTCTTTTGAATCGACAAAGACCGGGCCCTGGTGATAGTAGTGGGTCTTCCCATCACCCTGGACCGGGAGGTTTGCCTCCATCCACGGGATGGTCACGGTATTGTTCATGGACAGGGCACCATCTGCTCCATACGCTGATACGAGCAGCTCAGTCGTCGGCACTGCAAGGGCCCCTGCACAGCAGATGATGCAGCCCAGGAGCACTATTGCCAGGTTCTTTTCTGTACAATGTGATCTCATCGTGTACCTCCTTTTCGCAGGATAATCCAGCCTCCTGCGAGCATTCCTGAAGCAATCGTCAGGATACCGAGGGAAACAGAGGGTGTGGAAGGCACGGTATCAGGAACGGTCGTGATCGACGCCTGGCGGATGCTCAGGGAAGAGACCATCTGCACTGATAACCCTGTTGTCGTAGGGTATCGTTCGCTGCCTTGTGCGTAGTAATAATAATACTCTGGATCGGCCGATTCATGCCAGTCCCAGTTTCCGAATGCATGGATACCCCAGGGATTCGTTGTTGCATCGGCAAGGAAGACCAGCCTCATTCCTGTTGAGTATTCAGGGACATAGCCCTCATCTTCCCGGTACCAGGTAATCACCATCGGCCCCTGGCGATCAGGTGGCAGGTAGACATTCCGGTACCCAAACGTCTTGGAGAATCCATCGACGGCCCTGATGGTGACGGTGTCACCCGGGTCCATCCCACCGGCAAGACTGACCAGATCCTTTACCGCGGTCCCTCTGACGGCACCCATGTCCTTCTCCTGGACATTGGTGTCCTCTGCAGCATTCCAACGGATCATCTCTTCAGTTCCCGGGTCGGGATCATCTACAAAGACCGGCCCCTGATGGTAATAATGGGTCACCCCATCACCATACACGGGAAGATGTGTCTCCATCCAGGCAGCATCAACATCAGTCGATGAGAGGATGGTCGTTCCATCCCCTGCAATCTTCTCGATATGAAGCGAAGTGGTAGCCGCTGATGCCGGAAAAGCCAAAAAAAATACTCCTGCAACGAGGAACAGACAGAGGAGAGCTGGCACATCTGCACCGGTGAATGGTTCGTAGGAATGAGCGTGGACGGGTGCCATGGAGATGTCAAAGTTGCATCCCGCCCCGGATATAATTTTTTGTTTCTCCTTAAAACATTCAATATATTAACTTAATATCATTACTCTGGTCACCTGCTGCCATCAGGAGCACCGTGTTGGCCCCCGGATAATCGAGAAGGGGTAACCCCTCGGGATTTTGGCAACAAGTTCCACAGAACAGAGTAATTCCGTCCCCTTGTCAGAATTTCCTGAACCCTGTTTCCTCCCCCGGGCTATCTTTCTCCATTGAGGCAGACCGGGCAATCATGACGACAATCAGGGCCCTTACTGATTACCATGCACCAAAAACCATCGTAATGAAGATCACATAGGAGACGAGGAGAACAAGAGCCCAGGCCCGGTTCTGCAGTCTGCTCCCAAAAAAAAGCCCGAAGATCCCGGCGGCAAATCCCGTCATCACCAGGGTATCGGTATATCCAGGTATCGGAACGGTGGTAAAGAGCGAGTTTATCCCAAGGATGAAGAGGAGATTGAAGATATTGCTGCCGACAATGTTCCCGACCGAGATGGCCGGACTGTTCTTGACGGCGGCAATAAGCGAAGTGGCAAGCTCGGGGAGAGAGGTCCCGATAGCAACAAGGGACAGGCCTATGACATATTCAGGGATACCCAGGATCGCTGCAATGTCGACCGCGGAGGTGAGGAGGAGATGGGATCCAAGGATGACTGCTCCAAGCCCAAGGACCGTTTTAACCAGGGGATATCTCGTCTCGGCAGGGGGATCCGTCATATCATCGTGGCAGTTCTTTCTGATAAAAAAGAGGATAACGAAGAACAGACTCAGGAATGCAAGCCCCGTGATCCAGTCGATCAGCCCCCTAAGGGAGAGCACCGCATACAGGAGCGTTGCAGCAAGCATCAGGAGCGAATCCTTCAGGAAACGGGGACGCAGGTGCCGGGAGGATGTGAGGGAGGGATTGAGAAGGACACAGAGGGCCAGGATGAGACCGATGTTTGCGATATTGCTCCCGGTGATGTTGGCAAGCCCGATCTCGTAGGTGCCTGTGTAAAATGCCTCCGTTGTGACAAAGAATTCGGGGAGTGAAGTACCGAATGCGACCACTGTGAGCCCGATCGTGGTCGCTGACACTCCCATCCGGAATGCGAGACCTTCTGCTCCGCTGACCGCCACCTCGGCACCTTTCAGCAGCAGGATCAGCCCGATGATGAAGGAAGCGATAACCAGGATCATTCCTGTGATTGGATAGTTCGCTGTGGGGAAGATGGTATCGGCCTATTTTCAGGAATGACGGCTAGGGAACTGGTCTCCCTAATTAGGGATCAGGCCATGATCCAGGACGTTCCTTGTCGGGTTAATATCCCCCGTCTCTTTGAGACTTGGGGTGAGGTGATTCCCGAAAACCCCCTAATTCCCTTTTTATTCGAAGGCAAAGGGAGATAGGTATGAGAAAGGAGAGGTGGAGATGATGGTCCAGTCATTCTCTGATTCCCTTGACAAAAGAATTCCACGAGGCGAGAGACGGCGACCCAAGGGAGAGAACCTTCATCGCTCCAACCTCTTTTCCCCAGTTCTGCCCGGGATTCCTTATCTGCATTCGTGAGGTATTCCTTTGTTGAGGCCTCTGTGCTCTTACCGATGGAGATCAAACCGATCAAGGTTCATCACCTTGGTCCAGGCCGCCACGAAGTCCTCGATGAACTTTCCTTTCGCGTCCTCGCTGGCATAGACCTCGGCGAGAGCCCGGAGCTGGGCATTCGAACCGAAGATCAGGTCGACACGTGTGCCGGTCCACCTGACCTCTCCCGTCTTTCGATTGCGCCCTTCAAAGAGATCGGCGTCGTTTGAGACTGCTTTCCACTCCGTGCTCATGTCGAGCAGGTTCACAAAGAAGTCGGTGGTGAGAGCTTCCGGGCGCTTTGTAAAGACACCATGCCGGGTCTGTCCGAAGGTGGTGTCCAGCACCCGCATACCGCCAAGGAGCACCGTCATTTCGGGTGCGGTAAGGTTCAGCAGGTGTGCCTTGTCGACCAGCAACTCCTCGGCCGATACTGAGTACTTCCCCTTCAGGTAGTTGCGGAATCCGTCCGCCTTCGGCTCGAGCACAGCAAAGGAGTCCACATCGGTCTGCTCCCGGGAGGCATCCATGCGTCCCGGCGTGAAAGGAACCGTCACGGTGTGACCGGCATTCTTCGCAGCCTGCTCGACGCCGGCACAGCCGGCCAGGACGATCAGGTCAGCCAGGGAGATCTTCTTGCCGCCAGTGGCTTTGCTATTGAACTCGCCCTGTATCTCCTCCAGGGTCCTGAGCACCGTTGCCAGGCGGGCAGGCTGGTTGACCTCCCAGTCCTTCTGCGGTGCCAGACGAATGCGGGCACCGTTGGCACCCCCCCGCTTGTCGGAGCCCCGGAAGGTGGACGCTGATGCCCAGGCAGTCGAGACCAGCTCTGAAACCGAGAGGCCGGAAGCAAGGATCCTGCCCTTGAGAGAGGCGATGTCCTTTGCATCGATCAGGGGGTGATCAACAGCAGGGATGGGATCCTGCCAGATGAGCTCTTCGGCGGGAACTTCCGGGCCGAGATAGCGTGAGCGTGGACCCATATCGCGGTGGGTCAGCTTGAACCATGCCCGGGCAAATGCGTCCGCCATCTGGTCCGGGTGCTCATAGAAGCGCCGGGATATCTTCTCGTACACAGGGTCAAACCGCAGGGAGAGGTCAGTGGTCAGCATGCCGGGTGCACGACGCTTTGAGGGATCATGGGGATCCGGCACACTCCCTGCACCGGCGCCGCCCTTCGGCTTCCACTGGTATGCCCCGGCAGGGCTCTTTTCCAGTTCCCATTCAAACGTGAACAAGTTCCGGAAGAAGTTGTTGCTCCACTTGATCGGCGTCTGGGTCCAGATCACTTCCGGGCCACCGGTGATCGTATCATTTCCTTTGCCGGTGCCGTAACTGCTCTTCCACCCGAGGCCCTGCTCCTCGATGGGGGCCGCTTCGGGCTCCGGCCCGACGTGTGATGCGGGGCCGGCACCATGGGTCTTGCCAAACGCGTGACCACCGGCGATGAGCGCAACCGTCTCTTCGTCGTTCATTGCCATCCTGGCGAAGACCTCCCTGATATCCCTGGCCGCCGCGACCGGATCCGGGATACCATTCGGACCCTCAGGATTGACATAAATCAGGCCCATCTGCACAGCAGCGAGCGGATTTTCGAGCTTCCGATCGCCGGAATACCGTTTGTCACCCAGCCACTCGTTCTCTGCACCCCAGTAGACGCTCTCATCCGGCTCCCAGGCATCTTCACGGCCGCCGGCAAAGCCGAAGGTCCTGAATCCCATCGACTCAAGGGCGACGTTGCCGGCAAGAATCAGGAGGTCGGCCCACGAGATTTTGCGGCCATACTTCTGCTTGATCGGCCAGAGCAGCCGGCGTGCTTTATCGAGGTTCGCGTTGTCGGGCCAGCTGTTGAGGGGCGGGAAACGCTGCTGTGCGGAGCCGGCCCCGCCACGGCCATCACCAATGCGGTACGTGCCGGCGCTATGCCATGCCATGCGGATGAACAGGGGCCCGTAATGGCCGAAATCCGCCGGCCACCAGTCCTGCGATTCGGTCATCAGCGCCCGCAGGTCTGATTTCACGGCTGCGAGGTCGAGTGTCTTGAACTCATCAGCGTATTTGAATTCACTGCCCATTGGATTGGACAGGGGGGAGTGCTGGTGGAGCAGCTTCAGGTTCACCTGGTTCGGCCACCAGTCCCGGAGGGACCTTCCTCTGCCGGTAGGTCCCTGGTTCATCCCGGACTTTGCCGGGTTCCTGGCATCGTCAGTCATAACGTCATCACCTTTCCTTGTAGGGTGTTATCCCCCGCGGCTAATTGAATATTCCTTTGCGACCAGGTGAACTTCTGCCTTGGCAGCAGCCCGGAAACGTTGGTTGGGCAACGGAGCTTCCAATGCCCTGCTTTGCTGTAAAAAGGCGTGTTATTTGGATCCGAATCCTTTTCAGAGTCCCTTGACCAGGTTTCGTACCTGGATGAACCGGGCGAGCAGGATGAACAGAACGGTGGCAGCAATGAGCACTCCCCCGTCAAGGAGGGGAGAGAAGAACGATACCCCGGATATCGCTGCGTTGAAGAGGTCCACCACGTACGTGAGCGGCGAACAGCAGGCAAGTGCAAGGGAGAGCCCCTGCATCTGGGAGAGCGGTATGAATATCCCTGATATGAAGATGAGCGGGAAGCGTATCAGGTTTGAAAAGATCATCACGTTAGGCGGACTGTTGGAGGCAGGGGAGGCCAGCAGGGCGCCAAGGGAGGAGCATGCGATCGTCCCCAGCACGAAGGTGAACAGGAACAGGGCGGGATTGATGATATGCACTTGAATGAACAGGGTACTGACTATCCAGATGATCAGGGAGATGCCCAGGCCGAAGATCGCACCCGCCAGGACATCACCAAAGATGATGCTCTCCGGGATGACGGGATACGAGAGGAGCCGCTCGTAGGTCTTCTCCCGCTTCTCCCAAGGGGTGATGAGGGGGCCAACCGATGACGCGGTGAAGAAGAGCATCATTGCGAGAAATCCCGGGAAGAACAGAACGAGGTCGAGGTTCCGGCCGACGAAGAAGGCGAGGAACATGAAGATCGGGAAGAGGATGCCAAACATCAGCACCGGGGGTTTTGTGTAGTACAGGAGAATGTTCTTCTCACAGATGGTAAGAATGCCCCGGAGCAACACCGCAGGTGTTTTCATGTGCACCCCGTCAGCTGGATAAAAGTCTCTTCGAGGCTGGGGCCGGTAATGGCAAGCGACGTGATCCCGAGTGACTCCCGGTCGGCCCGGCTGACAAGGTATTTCACCACACGGTCAGGGTTGTCCGTGTAGACCCGCCACTTGTCGCCGCAGGGCTCAGCCCGGATGATCCCCTCTGCCTGGAAGAAATCCTTCCGGACGCCCCGGGAGAACGAGACCTCCACCGATTGGGTGGCCTCAAACATCCTCCTGAGACGTTCCGGGCTATCCTGTGCAACAATCTTTCCCCGGTTGATGATGCAGACGGTCCTGCAGAGGGTGTTTGCCTCCTCGATGTTATGGGTGGTGAGGAATACGGTACTGCCCTCCTCGTTCATCTGGTGTATCGTCTCGACCACCAGTCTCCGGCTCTGGACATCGAGCCCGCTTGTCGGCTCATCAAGGAACAGGACACCGGGCCGGTGCATGATTGCGCAGGCGATGCTGACCCGCTGTTTCATCCCCTTCGAAAAGGTCCGGACCGGATATTTCCGCTGTGCCAGGAGCCCCATCTTCGAGAGGAGTTCGTCAACCCGCTCTTCCCGGAGCGGCCGGGGCATCCCGTACATCTTCCCGGTCAGGTGCAGGTTCTGTTCAGCGGAGAGATCACCATAGACGGTGCTGCTCTCCGGGATGACTCCCATCTGCATCTTGGCATTGATCGGGTGGCGGTGGATGTCGATACCCCTGATCCGGGCACTCCCTGCATCGGGCGTCAGGACTCCGGTGATCAGGCGGATGGTGGTGGTCTTCCCTGCACCATTCGGTCCGAGGAATCCGAAGATTTCACCATTCTGCACGGAGAGGCTGATATCGTCAACAGCAGTGACAGTGCCAAACCTTTTGGTGAGGTGCTCGACCTCGATTGCATTCACGGACTGGTATCCCCTTTCTTCTATTGGTATCCCGGGAGATCTCCCCGGCCGGGAATCTCTTTGTGTGTGTGGTTGCGCCTCATCTCTCATCAAGCCTGCACATGAGCAACCAGGCCGGGTGCATCAGCAGTGCGTGAGGTGAGAGCGCTGGCGCCGGGGATTCTGCAGGGCAGGAGCTGATCCCTGGCACCGATCGTAGGTATGGCTCCACCAGAGGTATCCTCCCTGGTCGACCGGATGGTGTTTAAGGGAGGTTCCCGATGCAGGGACCTCTGATTTACCGTTTTTTATAGTGCGTACTGCTCCATCCGGATGGACGGATTTTTCCCCGGTATGGCTACGACTCCACGACTCCGCCATCGATCATGACTGTGTACTCCCTGACCGGGATAGTTTTTCCCGACCCTTTGAGTGCCTGGTCGAGGATGTACGTCACCCCGCTGCAGCAGGGGACTTCCATGTGGAGGACGGTGACTGACCTGATCTCATGGAGAGAGAAGATCTCCTTCAGTTTCGTGATGTATCCTTCGACGTCCGTATCGAGCTTCGGGCAGAAGATGATCACGATCCTGTCCTTCAGGAAATCATGGTGGAAGCCTGCGTAGGCAAACGGTACGCAGTCTGCAGCGATGAGCAGGTCGGCATGGTCAAAGTAATGCGCTTCGGGATTGAGGAGATTCAGCTGCACCGGCCACTGTCTCAGTTCGGATCCTGTCTCTCCGGGCTCATGCCGGTAGCCTTCACGAGGTCTCCGGGGAATAGAACGTGCCGCAGATCCCGGGCATCCTGAAAAGGAAGGATGGCCGCAGACACCAGTGTCCGGAGGGGACCCTGGAGCCCGGTGTGGAGGGACGGGAATCTGGTGCTCCTTGAGATATTCGATCGCCAGGTCATACAGCTTCTTTTCGCCATGCCCAACGAGGTGTTCAAGATGAGCTTTTATCACCGCGGGTCCCTGGGGGACCACGTTGGCCATCACGGCCTTCTCATCGTACTCCCCTGCCTCCCGTTCGATGACCGTGATCGCCCCTTCCGGGCAGGTCCCCATGCAGGCACCAAGCCCATCGCAGAAGAGGTCGCTTACCAGCCGTGCTTTGCCATCGATCAGCTGGAGTGCCCCTTCCGGACAGTCTGGGATGCACTGGCCGCAGCCGGTGCATTTTTTCTGATCGATATTGATGATCTTCCGTTTCATATCCTCATGCCTCCTCAATTTTTGAATTATTCCACATCCGGGTAATCCCGATCTCCCTGCCATTTTACTCCCGTATCCTCCGGTTCTTCCGCAAGGGGCGGTTCAATTACCAGGTAACTGCTGATGGAATGACGGGACGCTCTGCCTGGCAGGATGGTCCGGCCTGTCATGAATATTGCAGAAAAGGAGCCCCTGCATCATCCCTCTTCCTTTGGGTGGTGGGAGGTGAGCCTGCGGTAGGTCTCCTCCCCCACACACTCTCTTGCATACTTGCACCACTGGACGCAGGAGAGGGCATCGTTGTACACGGTGAACCCGCACCTGCTGCAGGTAACGGAGACATCGTTTGAAAAGATCTCGATCTCCTCGCCGCACTCCGGGCACTTCCTGATCGTGAGGGTCGGGGTCCGGAGGGTTGCTGCCCCCGGACAGCGATCAAGCATCTATTGGGTCTCCTTCTGCCGGTACTCGATGAGCAGTGCCTCCGCATACCGATCTGCCTTCTTAGTCGGCACGTAGTTGAAGACCTTGACCCGTTTCATGATCTCCGCCACGATCTCCGATTCATCAGTAAGGTGTAGCTTCTTCACTTCCTCGAGGATGAATTCGAGGTGATCGATCCCGGTCTCCTTTCCATCGATCAGGATCCGTCTGGTCTTGATCTTGTCGGGGGGGATCCCACCGCAGATCGAGCAGTAGTATCCGTCTTTCTCATCTCCGGCCATCGCTACCCCCTAATCATCGTCAGCATCATCTTGAACCGGGTGATCGCAGAGAGGGCATGCGGTGCATTGGCAGGGAAGATGATGGTCTCCCCTTCTTTCATCTGGTACGTGGTTCCTGAAACCCAGACCTCGCATTCCCCGTCAAGGATGGTGACCACGGCATCAAAGGGGGCTGTATGCTCGGAGAGCCCTTCATCCTCATCGAAAGAGAAGAGGGTAATGCTCCCCACCTTTCGGTTCACGATCATACGGCTCGCGACCGTGCCATCCTGGTATTCCACGAGATCCTTCAGGCGAAGCACCTTTCCCCGCAGCTCCGCTCGCTTCTCATCGCGCTTCTCTGCCTTTTCAAGGTCGAATTCTGCCATCCTGTCTCATCCTTCCCGTTAAGGAATCCAGTGGTTCCACTCTTATTGGTTTCGCTTCAGAGGGCGGGGACCATCCGCGGCAGGTCCTCCTTAACACTGCTGTTCTTCCGGATCCCGAAGTTCTTCACGAGGACGTCAAGGACCGCAGGTGATATGAATGCCGGGAGCTTCGGGCCAAGCGTGATATCCTTCACCCCAAGATGCAGCAGGGCAAGGAGCACCAGGACCGCTTTCTGTTCGTACCAGGCGATGTTGTAGGAGACCGGAAGATCATTGATCCCGACGCCAAAGGCTTTTGCGAGTGCCTGTGCGATCACGACGAGCGAATAGCAGTCATTGCACTGGCCGGCATCAAGGACCCTCGGTATACCACCGATGGTGCCAAGGTCCAGGCTGTTGTACCGGTACTTGGCACACCCTGCAGTGAGGATGATGGTGTCTTTGGGAAGCGCCTGTGCAAACTCCGTGTAATACTCCCGCTCCTTCTGCCTGCCGTCACACCCTGCCATCACGATGAACCTTCTGATCTGCCCGTTTTTTACCGCTGCAACCACCTTGTCAGCCAGTGAAAGCACGGCATCATGGGCGCAACCGGTCGTAAGGTCCTTTCCGTTTCCCGGAAGAGCATTCGGCGGCTGGCAGGTCTTCGCGAGCGAGATGACAGGGGAGAAGTCCTTTGTTCCGCCCGGACCTGCTTCAATGTTCGGCACTCCAGGAAATCCTGTCATCCCGGTCGTGAAGAGACGGCCCTTGTAGTTCTCTTTCGGGGGGACGAGGCAGTTTGTGGTAAACAGGACCGGACCATTGAACTGGTCGAACTCTTCCTTCTGGTGCCACCACGAGCTCCCGTAGTTGCCGATCAAGTGAGGATATTTTTTGAACGCGGGATACGCATGGGCAGGGAGCATCTCCCCGTGGGTGTAGACATCCACACCGGCATTTTTTGACTGCTCGAGGAGCATCTCGAGATCTTTCAGGTCATGGCCGGTGATCAGGATCCCAGGGCGCTTCCCGACCGTGGTCTTCACGGTGGTGATCTCTGGTGTTCCGTAGGCACTGGTGTTGGCTTCATCAAGCAGTGCAAGGGTTTTTACTCCTACCCCTCCGCATTCGAGCACCAGGGAGACCATGTCCGGGACAGGGAGGTCCTGGAGCATGGAGGCAAGCGCCTTCTGGATGAACGTGGTGATGGTATCATCGGTCCTGCCGAGCACCTCTGCATGGGTATAGTAGGCCGATATCCCCTTGAGTCCGAAGAGGAGCGTAGACCGGAGCGACCGTAGATCCTCGTTCTCCGTGGCAAGGATCCCGACCGTTTCTGCCTTCTTCAGGATATCGCTCTCACTCCGGGGTTTCCAGGTGCAGGCATCCGGTTCGGTGCTGCTGCTTCTGGGAAGCGCATCACGGAATGCGACCGCCTTAATGATCAGGGCGTTGAACCGGTCCTTGTCGAAGTTGACATTGGTCAGGGTCGCAAAGAGGGCTTCAGCAATGAACAGCCCCGCTTCCGGGTTGCCTCCTCCTTTCTCCATCGCCGCAAGGTTGCGGGCTGCGAGACCCTTGCAGAGGAAGACCAGCACATCCTGGTACGCCGCGATCTCATCCTCTTTCCCGCAGACACCTTTCACGGTGCATCCGATCCCCTTGACCGTTTCTTGACACTGATAGCAGAACATTTCAGGCTCCTTTTAATCTCTTTTTGATACGAAATATCATTATAATACTTAAGTATAAATAGGATCGAGTTTCCACCAAGATACCATGCAGGATTCATGCACAGTCAGCCAGACGGTCAGGTACTTGTCCAGGCGCTGGACTCTCCTCGTTATCCTTGAGCTCTACAAGGGAGAGGGATATACCAGGAGGTTTTCAGAGCTCCGTGACGCTCTTCCCGGTATCACCCCCAAGGTCCTCTCTGAGCGGTTGAAGGAACTCGAGGAGGAGGCGCTCATCTCCCGGAAGGTGGACGCAACCGCGTTCCCGGTCCGGACCGAGTATACCCTGACCGAGAGCGGGCTTGAGATTATCGGGATCATCCGTGCCATCAAGCAATGGGCCCTGAAATGGAAGATCGAGAATATTGCATGCGGCAACCAGGATTGTAAAGTATGCGTGATCTGAAAGCGTATGTATGATCTGAAGGTGGCCGGAACGAAGTGGAAGATCCAGCGTTATAACAGAGATGACAATCCTGCAGAACGATGAAGAAGGAGAGTGTTTGTATGAAGATCGTTAATGCAACAACGGCGACCAGCTCGCCCAATCCCCACCAAGTGGATGCACGAAAGCTCTGCGAGATCCCCCACGCAGTGGTGGTCATGATCACGCTCCAGCCGGGAGAATCCTTAAAGAGGCACAAGACTCCCGTTGATGTGATCTTCTATGTCCTGGAAGGAACCGGTACCGTGGAGATCGGTGAAGAGCAGGCCATCGTAGGGAAGGACACGCTGATCGAGAGCCCGGCACGAATACCGCACCGGTGGATCAATGAGAGTGGAGAGGTATTCCGGGTCCTGGTCATCAAGGTGCCTAAACCGACCGAAGAGACGAAGCTGCTGTAAGGGAGAATACAGTCAATGCCCCATCATACCGGTGCGATTCTCCAGAGAGACGGAAAAACGTTCGCGGTGGTGACCCGGGTACCCGGAGGGTTTATCACCCCTGAAGCGCTCGAGAACCTTGCTGCGGTAGGGAGGAACTACAAGGTCCCGATGATGAAACTCACCTCCGGGCAGCGTTTCATGCTGATCGGTATTCCAGAAAAGGACCTTGCCGCTCTTTACAGGGATCTCGGACCGCTGGCTGAAAAGGAGACTGCCCCCTGTGTCAAATATGTCCAGATCTGCCTCGGAACCGATGTCTGCACATATGGCGTCCAGGATTCAACCGGGCTCGGACTCGAACTGGAGAAGAAGTATCACCAGGAAGAGTTTCCTGCAAAGATCAAGTTCGGGGTCTCCGGGTGCCTCCGTTGCTGCGGGGAGAACTATACCCGGGATGTCGGACTGATTGGGACAACAAAAGGGTGGAGCGTAGTCTTTGGCGGGAACAGTGGAAGAAGGCCTGCCATAGGGACCCTCATTGCCGAGAACCTCTCGAGAAGCGATGCACTCGATCTCGTCGATCGTCTCCTTGATTATTACCGGGAACATGCACAACCAAAGGAGAGGACAGCCCGGTTCCTGGAACGGATCGGGTTTGAGCGGCTCAAATCCGATCTCCTGACACTCCTTCCCTACATCCGTCTTTCTGAGGTGCGGTAACCCCTCATCCGATACTTTTTTTCAATCGGAGTTCCGGAATGTTCTGAAACAATCCTCACCGCATTTGTCACCACCAGCCGCTGCACTGGACCTCGTGGACTTCATGAAGAACCAGATTGCCGGAAACGGCACGGATGATTCGATCTGTGCTTTGTTCCTTGTGTAATAGGAGACGATTTGTTTGAAAGGTGATGTCCCCGCATATCCAATCGGAGAAACAAGAACAGATCCATATCACAGGAGAGCTTTTAATGTACTCTATTTATTCTTCATGCACCAATGTAATGTCGAGTGGTCAGAACGACAGAACCTGAAAGGGCAGATACCGGGGACAAGGCGCGAAAAGAACCTCACCATCATCACGAGGTCTTCTCGGCTGAAAAAGCCGGGCAGCTCGACACCCGGTTCCGGCGCCTCCTGTACCGGCCGGATATCCTGGCAGAACGCCTTGTGAAGCCTGGCGATAATATCCTGGACTTTGGCTGCGGTCCTGGCTTTTTCACCCGTGAGTTTGCCAAAAGAGCAGGTGACAACGGGAAGGTTATTGCCGTCGATCTTCAGGAAGGGATGCTCCGCATCCTTAAGGAGAAGATGGAGCACGAAGGTCTTCTGCACCGGGTGGTGATTCACCAATGTAGGCCGGATTCAATCGGACTGCCGCCCGGGTATGATGGCACGGTCGATGTTGCCTGTGCGATATTCGTCGTTCACGAGGTCCCTAATCCGGCGAAGTTGTTTTTTGAGATATCCCGCCTTCTCAGGCCGGGAGGCCTGTTCTTCTACACCGAACCGTTCTACGTTGTTTCAGGTAGGGAGTTCAGGGAACACCTAAAAGAGGCGGAGACTGCCGGATTCGAGGTTGTTGAGCGGCATTTATTCTTCCTGAACAGGGCTGCCCACCTCAGGAAGGCGGTGTAAGGGCACATCGCTCTTTTTTTTAATAATCAGCTGCTTCACCTTTAACACACCATATCCAGGATGAAAACGTGGGATGCATATCACAAAACCCGCGTGACCTCTGTCTGTTCGAGGATTAAGAATAAAATGCGTTAGGCGTTCCCCATAATCTTCAAAATACCTCGGTTCGTTCAAGTACAAAGGACGAAAATACGAAGGATTTTCGGAGAAAAAAGAGTATCAGATTCCTCAAAACACCAGCTAAGCCGGGTGCGATGCCTCTTGTTGCGTACTGGCACGACCAAGGAAGTATGCTCCCAGGCCGGTCAGCCAGAAGATGAGGGGATAGGCGACAAAGCGTTCAGTACCTCCATCTCCCAGCACCGGGATCAGGATTCCCATGAAGAGGAGGGAGAGGAGCGTGACTGCTCCAAGGATCACGGAGAGATACCGATAGGGGCCGGAAAGCCCCCTTACCGAGAGGACTGCTGCGATACCCCCGATAACGAACGTGAACATGGCAAAGAGCGGGTGGAGGATGGCGACGTTTCCGGGAAAGATACCAACGCCGAGAATACCCACTCCGAGCAGTCCGAGCAGCAGTGAAGACCATCGCTCCCATCCTGACCGGGAGGCACAGTAGGCCCCGGTGATGATCAGGATCCCTGCCAGGATCATGGTAGTATTGAAGATGGTGGCAGATGGCTGGTAGATGAGGGCTTCCGGAGGCCGTGTCGATCCAAGATCGCTGATCTCGCTGTGAGCCGTCGAGTATCCTGCAGGATAAAATATCTCTCCGGTGATGATACCCATCAGGGCGATGACTCCCGCCAAAAAGAGGAGGACTCCCGCAACATTCTGGTAGTCTGGTTGCATATTCAGGATTTAGGTCCGGTTCTTCTTTATTACTTATCGCTGGGATGCGCCCTTCATCTCTGATTCATGGGTCACAGAGCCAGTGTGGATCCCATCTGGGTATTCTGGAAGTCAGGATTCGGAATTTCAGACGGGCTGATCATGCCGATTCAATACGATCCCCCCTTGTATACCTCAAGTACATTCCTACAACGACCGGTATCAGGAAGGT
>JAAYWH010000092.1 GCA_012516785.1 Methanomicrobiales archaeon | reverse complement strand
TATCTCCCGGGATGGATTTCCGTTCACGAGGAAAGTCCGGACCAGGAACTGCTCCTCTTCGAGCGATCTCTCGATCGTTTTCAGTTCCTGCCTGGCGTTATTCAGTATCCGGCCGGCAATCTGCCGCTCGTACTCCCCCGATGGTTCATCCCCGCCGGATGGTTCTGCAAGAACCTCCTCTGTCTTTCTGGTGTCAAGCACGTGTACAAGGATCACCTCTTTGCAGCCTGCAGTCCGCAGCTGGATCACATAGCCGAGGGCACTTGCTGAGGTCTCCGAGAAATCGGTAGCATACAGGATCTTTTCAAGAAACATACCTGCACATCACAAAAAGACTACTGGCCGGCACTACCGCATTAAGGCATCGGATCGGTCCGGAATCCTGATGGTGGACAAAGAGGGGTGTACCCTGATCATGCCGTGAGAAATCCTTGAAATCAAGGGATGTCCAAGTACCTGGGTATGAAGGTTGTTGCATTCAATGGGAGTCCGCGGAAGGAGGGGAATACCAGGCACCTGCTGGAACATGTGCTTGCGCCTCTCAAAGAGGAAGGTATAGAGACTGAACTTGTCCAGGTAGGCGGAAAGAAGGTCCATGGATGTACCGCCTGCGGGAAATGTTTCGAGAATCAGGATGGCAGATGCGTGATCGATGATGATATCGTGAATGGCTGCATTGAAAAGATGACAGCTGCTGACGGGATCCTTATCGGTTCGCCCACCTATTTTGCCGATGTGAGCACCGAGACGAAAGCCCTGATCGACCGTGCGGGTTTTGTAGGGATGGCCAATGGCGGGCTGTATGCAAGGAAGGTGGGGGCAGCCGTGGTGGCAGTCCGGAGGGCTGGGGGGATCCATGTCTTTGATACGATCAACCATTTCTTTGGCATCAGCACCATGTTTACCGTCGGATCCTCATACTGGAACATTGGGATGGGACTCAATCCCGGGGAGGTAGAGGAGGATCAGGAAGGGATCGCCACGATGGAGAACCTCGGCAGGAATATGGCCTGGATACTGAAAAAGATTCACGGTACATAACTCTTCCCGGCCGAAAATACCCGGCTCCCTGGATTCCTGATGTCCGTATCCCCGGGTCATTCCCCGTGCCAGGTACTTGTGCGGGGAAGGGCGGTCCTCCTTATGAAACAGGGGGTATCACAATGCAGGGAGCGGCCCGGTTTCTGCCAGGATTTTATACTTTTCCAGCGTTATTGCATTGCATGGAGGGTATTGTCGGCACGGTCGAATTCCAGATGAGCCTCCTCCTTTTTGTCGCCCTTGCCGGTTACCTGCTTGCATCGCGGATCAACCAGTCAGCGGTTGTGGGAGAGATCCTGGTTGGCCTGGTCGTGGGACCGAGTGTACTTGGCCTGATCACCTATACTGATTTTGTCGCAAGTATTGCCCATCTTGGTGCCGTCATCCTGCTCTTTGTGATCGGGCTCGAGTTCGAGATTAAAGAGATCTTCCGGTTAAAATACGCGATCATCGCTCTTGTCGGGGTTATCGTCCCGTGGCTCGGAGGGTACTGGGTCTCGCTGTTGTTCGGGTTCAACACTGCCAGTGCCATCTTCATCGGGACTGCTCTGACCGCGACCAGTATTGCCATCACCGCCAACATCCTCAAGGAGCTCGGCAAACTTGATACAGAAGTTGCCAAGGCGATCATCGGCGCGGCGGTCATCGATGATATCCTCTCGCTCATTGCCCTGTCAGCAACCACCGATATTGTGTCAGGCACCATCAGTTTCTCATCAGTCAGCCGCCTGGTGATCATCGCGATCATCTTTGTTGCCGGGGGTGCCTGGATCGGGAGAACCTGGGTGAGCCGGCTCATCGTGAAAATGGACGAGTCGGAAATTGCCGGGAAGTATCCCGAGTTTGTGTTCATCTTCGCCATGATGTTTGCCTTTTTCTATGCCATGTGTGCCGAGCTGATAGGGCTCTCAGCAATTGTCGGGGGTTTCATTGCAGGGGTATCGTTTGTCGGCGTGAACCTGAAACGGAGCAGGAACCTGCGTGAAGGAGCGGAGTATCTCCAGATGATCTTTGCTGCGGTCTTCTTCGTCTCCCTTGGCATTCTTGCCGATGTGCACCAGCTCACGGTGCCCATCCTGGGGTTCCTGGTCGTTCTCACCCTCGTCGCGATCATAACGAAGGTTGTCGGCTGTGCCATCCCTGGTCGATTGACGGGACTGTGCGGAAAGGACAGCCTCATCCTCGGGTTTGGCATGGCGCCACGGGGTGAGGTTGCCATGATCGTGGCCTTGATCGGGCTTGAGCAGGGAGTCATCGGACAGGAGGTCTACGTTGTGATCATCCTCATGAGCCTGTTGACCACCCTGATAACCCCCATCATCTACCGGAACTGGCTCTACAAGGGTGAATACTGCAGCTACCCACAGGGAGAACCGTAGTCTCTTTTTTTCCTGGCATCCCGGTGTTCACTCCCTAGTACTTCTTGGGATGATCCCAATCGTACCCCTTGGGATGATCCCAATCTATTTCTCTCTCTTGTACCGAGCTCTTCAGGATCACGGATCATGCCGTTCTACTGTCAGCAGTGCGGGGAGTGCTGCACCCAGATGGGCTATGTCCATGAGATCAAGGCTGACCTCGGAAACAATGAATACCTGATACGGAATGTGTATACCGGGGAGGAGACCCGGTCCCGGGTCTCTCCCCTGATGCTCCACCTGTTCGAAGACAGGAGCACGTTTGAGCAGTGGCCCAAGGCCTGCCCATTCTTCCGATGCAACGCCGCTGAGAGGAAAGGCTACTGCACGGTATACCCGACCTGGCCGGAGATCTGCCAAGAGTTCGGCTGCTGGCGTCTCCTCATCCTTGACGCTCATGGAAGGAGAGCGGGGAGGGTGATGACCGGGACCTACCTTGCCTGCGAGGATGCTACCCTCCGGCAGATCTGGGACTATCATATCAGGGAGATGGAAGTGGCTGACGATGCAGAATGGATCCGGAAGGTGACCAGGATCCTCACCAGGCTCGGATATACCGTCATTCGATAGTCCAGCTGGAGAGGCAGGGAATCCCAGTTCCGATTCACCGGCCTATGAGAAGCAGACTTTCTTCGAAAGTTCCCGATGAGGCTCTTGCCTGTTCTCCCGAATGAGAATAGCGGAGGGAGGAGGTCTGGCCCGTCCTCCTCTCTGTTTCATCCATGATGATAGGAGATGAATGATGAGAGGAGCTGAAAAAGATCAAAAAGACCTCACCTTAGTTCCATGGTATCCGAACTTCCGGTGAATCGGCAGTTTGAAATAGTTCCGGAACGGCATGTTCCGTTATAGCAGTTGGAGGTAGTAGAATGTTGAGATCTTCTGCCATTCTTATGATGGTACTGATGCTTGCAGCTTCGGTGGCAGTATCTTCTGCCATGATCACCACGGTTCCTGTTACCGAAGCCGTCCCTGTAACGCTCCCGGCACCCGGGAGTGAACAAGGATATTTCTCGATCAATTCCGTCCCCTCAGGCGGGGATGTATACTTCGATAGTGCGTTCTGGGGGGAAACCCCTGTTGTCGTGACGGTATCTACAACTGGTACTCCCACCCATACGATCAGGATTACCCTTCCCGGTTATGAGGAATGGACTTCGACCTACAATGGCAATCCCATGGCTGGCCAGACGATCCCGATCACAGCCCAGCTCGTCCCAAGCGCACAGACCGGGAACATCCAGGTCGTCTCTACGCCATCGGGTGCCATGGTCAGCCTTGACCGCAGCCAGTCTGCAAATACTCCCTATGTCTTCTACAATATCCCGGTTGGCTCTCACGAAGTGTCGGTGTTCATGTCGGGTTACCAGACCTTTTATACCTCCGTGAACGTCAACAAGGGGCAGACTGCGTACGTGAATGCCATCCTTCAGCCTGAATCCACGACAGGCACCCTTTCGGTGAGCTCTTCTCCGAGCGGAGCTGCGGTGTATGTCGATGGCATCTACCATGGTGTTACGAGCACCACAGTAGGGAACCTTATCCCGGGCTCCCACTCGGTCAGGTTATCCAAGGCAGGGTACCTGGACTGGACCGGCTCGGTCAGCATCTCGGCCGGCTCTACCACGTACCTTGATCCCTCCCTCGTGAAGGATCAGCAGCCCCAGTATGCAACGGTCAGCATCACGTCAAACCCGGCAGGGGCAAGTGTCTACGGTGATGGTGTGTATGTCGGCCAGACCCGTGCCGGGAGCCCCCTCGTCTTTACCTCGGTAAAACCCGGGACCCATACCCTCCTCCTCACCAAGTCTGGGTATCAGGACTACTCGGTCACCCGGACCGTCTCAGCCGGACAGAACTATGATGTCGATGTTACCCTGAACCCGGTACAGAACCCGACTACGGGGGGAATTTCGATCATCTCGGCCCCAAGCCAGGCCGAAGTCTACCTGAACAATGCCTACAAGGGGCTTACTCCCGTCACCCTGGATAGTCTCGCCCCGGGATCCTATACCCTGCTGCTCCGGCTGAGCGGGTATCAGGACTGGCAGGCGACCCAGCAGGTGACAGCAGGCCAGACTGCCCAGATCTCGGCGACCCTGACTCCCTCTGCGACACCAACGCCGACCCAGAGTGGGCTTCTTCCCCTGGTGGTTCTCGCAGGAATTGGGATCGTGTTCTTAGCGCTCGGGAAGAGATCCTGAACCCATTTTTCTATGAGAACCTAAAAAGAGAGGGAGGACCGGCATTTTCCCCCAGGATCCTGGAAATGAGGAATTACTTTAGCTTCCTGTGATCCCGCTAGGTCACGGATATCACTTCAGCACGATCATCCTCCTCTTGGGGGATGATGAGCCAGGCGATAAGGTAGGCTATCACCCCGACACCGATGGAAAGGAGGGTGAGCACCACCCAGACGATCCGGATCAGGTTCGGATCGATATCAAAATAATAGCCGATCCCACTGCATACTCCCCCGAGAAGCCGCTCTGTTTTCGGCCGGTAGAGTCGTTTCATGAAGGACATTTGGGGGATGCCACGTCTTAATGGTTACACTGGAACAGTTTGGGCCTTCTCCCTGAAGGAAGGGGATACCTTGTGCGCATATTGCCGGTGCATCAACCCCGATCATTTCCTGGAGTGCTGAATTTGATGCCTTATACCTCTTTTCCATGCTCCGACATGAGACGATTCAGGGAGCCGGTTGATCGTATGAGTGCCTCCCCGGATGGGTAACAGAAGGCATAACCCCCTGGCACATGCGTATCCATCAGTACTCTGCTGCCAGCCTGCCCGATCCTTCCCTCCTTTGGTACATACCGTATGGCTTATGCCCGCCGTTACCAAACGTAGCTCTACCCATGGGGTCTTATTTCCGCGGTGATGTCCTCCTCGCTCCGCTCTGCATCTCGAAAGGGAGGGAAGTGAAGGTCCGGCCGGTAGTGGTCCTCGGTTCATCCGGACGTTCCGGGCTGTTCGTGATCGCGGTATCGAGCACCCTCCCTTACGAAGGACCAGTGGTCCCGATCTCGATCGATGACTTTTCCGAAGGGGGGCTCGACCTGGTGGCGGAGAGTTACCTCGTCTGCTCCCGTATCTGCCGGATCAGGGTCTCCGATGTCATCGGGAAGAAAGGCAGGCTCACAAGAGAGATGATACAAACCCTCCCCGTTCCAAAAAAGGGCGATATCATCCCATGAGCATCACGAATTTCCCCGGGGAGTCCTCCCGAACCTTCCATGAAAGGGAACGTTGAAGGATTCCTGGTAGTATGCTGGTCCCCAGTCGCCTGTTCCTGCCTCTCATATCCGCAGGATTAATGGCTGTTCAGAAAAATCCTGTATCATGGCAACCTACTGCATGCTCAGCACGGCCGGATCATGGAAGTTTCCCACGGTGCTCGGGATCATCGGGCTCCTGATCGGGGCGATATTCCTGTTCTTCCCCCAATTGTCACTCACCCTCGTGATTTATCTCTTTGCCGCGATTGCGCTGATTGCCGGCATCCTTCTCCTCGCTGCTGCCGCCTTCCTTGCGAAGGGAAGTGGTGGGTTTTTTGCCGTCCCGCTCGTGCTCGGTGTCATTGCCGTGATCCTTGCCGTGTATTCCTTCCTCAACCCTGAGAGCACCGCGACATTCATTGCCATCGTGATCGGGGCAGGTTGCATCATCATGGGATTGATCGGGGCCTTCACTGCTCTCTTCCAGCCTGCCCCTGCGTTCAGGAAGGCCCTCCTTGCGGTTGGTGGTTTTGTCCTTGCCGGGCTTGGCATCATCATCCTCCTGTTCCTCCAGCGCTCCGTCCTCCTGATCTTCCAGCTCCTGGGGGCATTTCTCCTGATTGCCGGGGCGGTTGCCCTCATAGGGGCAGCTGTTATCATGCTCCGGAGAAAACCCAATGAACCTGGGAGGAGACCCGACGACCCTTCTGTGATTGATGCGGAATTTCGGGAAGGGTAAGAGCGGTCGTGTTGCATCACGATCTCTCCCGTTTCCAATGACACTGCCGACGGTAGTTCCCTCTTTTTAGGATCGACCCTTGGCGTTCACCGGCGATTGCTATGAAACTACCACCGGGATTTACCTCGTTGTTTCGTGTAGTCCTCGAGGGATTCATGTAATTCTTTTGGAAAATGTGTGAGGATATCCCTTCTCCTGGATTTTCAGGGAGTTCCAGGGAGCCGGGGGTCCTTTGCTGCAGCCCCTGGGTGGTATCACTGGTATCAATGAAGGATACTGGATGCTCCTTCGGCAAGGACGATCATGAGAAGCGATGCAAGGAAGAACCCAATGACCGTGAAGAGAACTGAGGGGAGGCGTTTCCACCGGAGAATCCAGGCGATTGCCGGCGTTCCATACAGGCCGATCCCGGGGATCCATGCGATCAGGATGCAGGATACAGGACCATACCGGTGCAGGGACTGGTGCTCCTGCATCTTCTCCTCGACCCTGCTGATCCAGCCCGCTACCCGCTCGGAGGTGAGAGCGAAGGTCTGGAGCGCTTCCCAGATGCCCAGGCAGATACCGAATGCAAAGGCGGTCATGATCGCGAGTACCAGCCAGGGATCAAAATCGAGGATCACCCCCACCGGTGCAGCAAGTGCCTGAAGAGCAGCCGTTGATCCGATAAAAGAGAGAACGGAGGCGACCGATTTGCCGGATAAAATGCCGAGGAGCAGGGGGACGCCGATGCCGATCAGCAGCAGGGAAATGAGAATTTTTGCGATCTGCACCTCGAGAAGGATGCTTTTTTTCTGCACCATACCTGGTCAAAGGTTACCCCTGGGGAGATAAATAACCCGCTCCCAGGGGCAGGGATGAAAACGGCCATCCCCTGGTCACCTGATTGTGACAGGCATCAGGCCATACGAGTGGCATACGCGGGGGATTTCTCCTGCTGTTGCGGAGTGTCCGGTGTAAAGGGAGGGCTTTGGAGAGTGGTTCAGGAGATCCGTTTTTCATCGTCGCTAAAACGACGGAGTGTTTTAATAGTTCCTGACGTAATGTATGATCCCAGTATGAGCCTGAAAAGGAGCCTTGCCGGGGTCATTCCCGATGACAAGATCTCACTCCTCTCGGACCGGTACGAAGTGATCGGGGACCTGGCGGTCCTTGACATTCCCGCGGGGCTTGAGGCATACCAGGACGACATCGCTCTTGCTCTCATCTCAAAACGGAAGAATATCCGGACGGTACTGAGGAAATCCGGAAAAATCGAAGGGGCCGGGCGGCTTGCGGCCTTTGAGGTCCTGATCGGATCCAATACAATAACCGAGCACCACGAATGCGGATACCGGTATCGGATGGATGTGGCAAAAGTCTTTTTCAACAGCCGCCTTGGGACGGAGCGGATGAGGGTGGCAGCCCAGGTCAGGCCCGGCGAGAGGGTGCTTGTCCCGTTCTGCGGTGTCGGCCCTTTTGTGGTCCCGGCTGCAGCACGGGGAGCAAGCGTGGTCGCGGTGGACCAGAATCCTGATGCCATCCGGTGGCTCTTCCAGAACCTTGTGCTGAACAGGGTATTTGGCCAGGTCAGGGCAGTCCGTGACGATGCGTTCCGGATTCCCCGCTTTGTTGAACCAGGGTTTGACCGGGTGATCGTGCCAACTCCCTATGGTAGTGACAGGATCCTTGCGATCCTTACCGGAATGACCAAAAAGGGCGGAAATATCCATTTCTACACCTTCAAGCCGGAGGATGAGATCGGATCCCTCATGGAATCGTTCGGTGATAATGGCCTCACCTGCACTGCCTCCCACAAATGTGGATCCGTGGCCCCGGGGATCTGCAGGTATGTCTTTGACCTGGTAAAGGAGTGATACTGCAGACCTCCCATGCTTCAGGCAGGTACTGATCCAATCCCGCAGGAATCCGACGTTCCCGGGGTAGTCCGATCTAGTGTTATGGTGTTCGCGATTGAAATCCATGCATTCATAGACCGCACTTCTTCCGGCTGCAGAGTGTCCCCGATGAATAAGCGATCGGATATGCGGTTCTTTTCCCAATTCACGGATTTTCCACCCACCGTGACAGGCTTCCCATGCGGCGGAACGCCTCGGCCAGGGGGAGCCTTATCCCTGAGCGCCTGGCATTCAGGTAGAACCGCCACCGGTCTTTGAGCCGTGGCCCGGTCTCCTTCCCCTCCGAAAGCAGGTACTCCAGGGTCTCCCGTTCCCTTCTCATCCATGCAAACTGTGCAAGGACGGTTCTCTCATACCGATCCTGGTCCGGCCAGCACGCTGCAAGGAGCCGGGCACATTCCAGCGAGTAGATGATGCCTTCGCCGGTGAAGGGTGCCACTGTCCCGATCGATTCTCCCACACCAATGATTCTTGGGGATGTTCCCTCCTTCCCCCCCTGCGGGAGGGAGAATGGTTGTGAGTAATAGGGGGAGGCCACTCTGACGATCCCCCTGCAGCTGCAGACCGGGGTACAGGCAAACCGGTGAGCGTTCTCCTCGTAATACTGCTCAAGGATGCGCTCCTGCTGGTCGAGGCGGATTCCCCCCACGCCGATGTGATACTCGCCGTTTCCGAGCGGAAAAATCCAGAGGTAACCAAGCCCCGGTATCCGGTTGCCATAAACCCCTGCGATCAGTGGGGCGTCTCCCACCGGTTCGACCTTCACCCTGTGCTGCAGCGTGGGAAGGACCAGATCTGATCGGCAGGGGGACAGGAATGCCCGGCAGATCCCCGTTGCATCCACGATAATATCATAGTCCCCCTGATCATGACGATCCAGGGGGTGATGATGCAAGGTGAGCCCTGCAGCAAGATCCCGGAGAAGGTGGGGCTTGTTGATGGTGCAGAGCGGGGTACTGGCGATGAGTCCATCAAACTCCATGGAGGACATCGAATCCATGAGGTAATCCTCCAGGTCGAGATCAACGGCAGCAAGGTAGTGCCCGATGCCGGACGGGGCTCCCCATCCGCATGACCGGTACCGGCATGGCGTTCCCTGATCCCTGCCATCATAGAGATCGGTTTCGATTCCTCTCTTTGCCAGGAGACGGGAAAGGTAGGTGCCTGCAATTCCTGCACCCGCAATCGCGATCCTCACCTCCCTGCACCCCTCATCAGCCACACCTGTTCATTGGGTATCCTCAATCGGGGAGGACAGTGATATGCACTGGGAATCATAGTCCGGTGATACTAGTATGATAGGGCTCGTCCTCCAAAAAATCTTTGATCCCCCATTTTCGGTCCTCTCCCCGTCTTATTTTCAAAAGAAAGTCAGTATAATAATAAATTATCTTTCCATCCCTGCCGGATGGTGTCATCCGGGCTTCGAGGGATTTCATCACTTACCCTTTTTTCCCGGAACATGATACGTCCATCCCCTGCGACGGTGTTTCCCGTTGCTCCGTTCTGGCCGGATCGGCAAGATTATGGACCGCAAATCCAGATCCTTCCCTATAACAAGGAGAAGGATCGGTTATGAAGGTCATTGGGATTATTGCAAGTCCGCGGGGAAAAGCGAGTAATACCCTGCAGCTTATGAACGGGGTGCTGAAGGGTGCACGGGAGGAAGGGGCCGCAACCGAACTGGTCGATATCTATTCGCTGGATATCGGGTACTGCACGGCATGCGGGAACTGTTACGTCAGTGGTGACTGCACGTTGTTTGATGATTTTCCGGCTCTCTTCGATACCCTGATGGATGCCGATGGGGTTGTGCTCGGGGCACCGAACTATATCGACTCGATCCCTGCCCCGCTCAAAGCCATGTTTGACCGGATGGCCGATGCAATCCACTGCCAGATGTTCTACGGGAAGTACGGCTGCTCGGTCTGCACGGCAGGCGGTGGCAACCATGGCCCTGTTGTGGAGTACATGAACCATGCCCTTTCTTCGCTCGGGGCTATCACGGTTGGGGGAGTGGGAGTGGCCATGAAGGATGGGGAGGAGGCGTTGTCAACCGGGATCCGGGACTCGGTTGAGCTAGGCAGGAAACTCGTCAGTTCCATTCGCGGAGAGTGCAGCTATCCGGAGCAGGAAGCGGCACTCCTGCAGCGGCGGGACTACTTCAGGCAGCTCGTGCTGTGGAACAAGGACACATGGACTCACGAATACGACTGGTATGCACAGATGGGCTGGCTCACCCCTGAACAATGATTAGAGGTGGCAGCACGATGAAAGAGGGAGACGACGCATATTCTCTCTTTTTATGATATCTGCCCCTCATCAATCAGGGGAATACATGTGGGAACGGTGCACCTCGTTGTACCGGATCAACGATCACGGCAGATATCGGAGGGATTCTCTCATCAACAGTCAGTTGGATGACTCATGAATAGCCGTCTCCTCGCTCCGATCCTTCTCTCCCTTGCATTCCCCCTCATTCTTGTTGTTCTGTTATATTCCGGAATACCCCCTGGAAGTCTTCCGTATGTGATGGGGGAGATCGCGCTGATCCTCCTGTTCCCGCTGATTCCCCTCCTCTACGGATTTATTACCGGTGATGCACGTAGTTCCGTCATCTCCGGAACCGTCCCTCTCATGGTCTTTGCGGTCCTTGTCGCTGCACTGGGTCCTTCCGATGTCATCACACCCGGCCGGATCGCCCAGAAGCTGGTCTTTTTCGTACCACTGGTCCTTCTCGGGGGTCTCATAGGGTTTTGTGCTTCCCGGCAGAAGGTCACCTGGCTCATTTTTTCAGCCTGCTGCATGACCTGCTGGGTGATCTTTTTTCTGGAGGCAGGAATCAGTTGAGGAAACTCCCCGTAGTTTCCCGCCAGACCTGCAGCAAGGGTTTACTGGCTGCATTTCAGAGGAAGAGATCTTGGCAGTTCATTGGTGGCGCAAGGAGATCCATGGATTCAGAGAGCCCTCCCTGTTTTTTTATGTCAGCTCATGGCAGGTTCCTGGCGTCCAGGGCGTATCCTGCTTTTTATCTGCTCCTTATTATGGAGGTCTTCCCCTTCTCGGATGGAGGGCTGACCTGCCGAAGGTCATGGTTCGATCTGCTTTTCCAGCCTTCCTTCCCTGAACACGGTCACCGTCCCCCCGCTCTCCGAGACGACTATCCCGATCGACCGGGTGATCGCGGTCATCGCGGCCACCGAGGCATGGCGGGTTCCGAACCCTTCCGGGATCTCGATATCCGTGATGTCGGCGAGCAGGTGCCGGGAGGAGGCATGAATAAATCCGGATCCATCGATCACGAAAGCACCGTCAAGCAGCGCGAGATTCTTTATATTCTCGATGACCCCACGATCCTGGATCATCCGCTGGCTACGATCCTTTCCCTCGAATGCATTGATAGAGGACTGCCGTGAGTGCACCATCACTGTCGCTGCATCCCCGATGACAAACGAGGTCCCTATTTTTTTTGCCTCTCTTCCTCCCCTCCCGAGCTGGATTGCCGCATGGAAGACGAGGTCAAAGACCTCTTCGAGGACATCAGTCCCCTGAAGGATCCGGGATTTCCAGTGTCCTGTCCCCGGCACTGGAGGGATCGAGGGATCACCGCCACTGATATCCTGTCCTATCCAGACGATGCCTGCCAGGGTTCCTGAGAGGTCACGGCAGGTGAGGGCACTCCACGCAGCCCAGAGGTGCTCTGCGTTCTTTCTCCGGTTCTCCAGGATATGCAGGGCATTCTCCCGTTCGGATCCGGGATCATGGAGGAGCACGGTCATGTCCTTTGCCGACCGCGAACCGTTGTCAGTGGTGACACTGATGATGGTCTTCCCGCTCACCTCCTCTGCCGTATAGCCGAAGGTTGTTTCCGCCCGGTTGTTCCAGAAGGTGATCACCCCGTCCGGATCGGTCCTGATGATCACCTGGTCCATTCGCTGGAGGATGTCCAGGTATTTCATCTCGTTTTTAGCCATCTTCTCCTGGTAGGTGCTCACTGCCCACTCCAGGTACCTCCGGTCATGGTCGTCTTCGATCACGACCAGATGCCCTTTTTGAGGATTCATCGGGTTCAGCCGTCGCATACGGAGGGTGCACTCCACGGGCTCCCCGGATTTCCGGACGAGGGAACAGCGGGATTTTCCCCACCCGCCGGATTCGCGGTTCCGCGAGAGCAGGGTAAGACCCTCGCGGTACGCCCTGTCATCGGCAAAAAGCGAGGAGAATGCCCTCCCGGCCAGTTCGCCCTCGCTCATCCCGAGGATACGTTGTGCCTCCCGGTTTGTCCACTGGATCGTATTCCGGAGGAGGTAGAGGATGCCGGTCACGGTATCCTCAACGATGGACTGGAGTATCTCGGTGTCGGCCTGGAACCGGGAGAACTCCCTGTGGTATGCATCGATGCGGATGAGCAGCCGCTTCAGGGAATCGAACTGCTCCCCGAGGGACTCATCAGGGGAGGAATGATACGAGAGCGAGGTCTCCGGGGTTTCTATCTCGAATCTGAAGGAGAGTTTTCTCGGACCAGGGCTGTTCCTCTGCGGCGCATGGGCACTCCAGAAGAGCCAAATCCTTGGACACTCCGGATCTCCGGCACCTGCATGAACGGGGGAGTCGGCAGGGGAGATGATGATGTCAAACCCGGTCTTTCGCATCCGGTGTTCCAGTTCCTCCCTTGAGTACACCCGGGTCACCGAGAATCCCGGGCTGCCCTGGAAATGGAGCCTGAACGCGTTGGATGCCCTGGATCCATCATCAAACAGAGCAATGGATTTCGTTTCCCGTTTCATGCGAAATGAACAGTATCCAATAGAAAAGCAGACAGATAAATAATTTTTGGATGAAATGGATGAAATATTCGAGTTTTTGGCTGTTCCCCGTTCGTATACCCCCCTTGTCCGGTCTCTGACAGGAGCAGTGATGAGCCTCTTTTCTCCCCCACCTTTATATTATGGGAGCCCTATCACTGTCCAGGTGAAGACTGGTATGGCTGAAACGAAGAACAACTTCTGGATGGGCACCCTCGCAGGGGCGGTCATCATCATCATTCTCGATCTGCTCGTTCCCTTCTTTGGCCCCATCATCGGGGGGTTCGTTGCCGGGTACATAGCAGACCGCGATATTATGAATGCCGGGAAGGCTGGGCTGATTGCCGGTATCCTGGCAGGGATTGTCGTCTCCCTGGTTGTCTTTGCAGGACAGGTATCTCACCCTCTATCAGGGTATGTCCCTGCTGCCGGCACGGGATTTTTCCTCATGGTGACCATCATCCTGTACCTTGCAATCCTGGCATTCCTTGGTGGTGCCATCGCAGGGGCTGTCAGGAAATAATCCTCACTCCCCCTTTCAAGAGATCTTTCTCAGCCTAGGGCGCCTTGTCCCTGCAGGCCGGGCAGCTCCCGTAATATTCAAGGTTCTTCCAGTTCCAGGGAGTAAAATCCCGGCACACCCGGGGCTTGACATCGTGGATCCTGCACCATGATCGCCCATCGTCCGATCGCCAGAAGAACGGGCAGTACCGCAGCTCCTTCCCATCAGGGTCCTGCCAGTACCGGATCCGGGCTATCCTTGGCAGGTCGGCCATCGAAAGGGAGGTGCCGCTGAGCTTTGTCCCGTCGGCAAGAAGGATGCTGACATGCCGGAGGATATCCTGCCGGCCGGACGTGAGCCAGGGGATGAGGTCTTCTGCGATCCCTTTCTGGCCCCATCCCCATCGTTCACAGCAACGCCCGCATTGGAGGCAGTCCTGGCCTGGTGGCATTGGTGCAGTCATATCGCATCGTGATATCCCTAGTATCTTTCCCGTGGTCTGAAAACCTATCGTTCTTCTCTTCCTGGAACAGATCTCCGGATTCCCTTAGCGGGAAAAGCATATCATCCCGCAGCCCCACTCCCTCTTATCGGCATGGTGAACTCTGCAGGCGAATTCCCGCTCTCCTGCCGGATCATTGCGCTCGTCCAGGAGCGAAACCGTCTCTTCTCCTATCCCCTGGACCATCTCGCAGAACGAATACGGGAGACAGGTTTTTGCTGTATCTCGTGCGGAGCGTGCTGTACACGGATCCGGAATGGCCATGTCTTCCTGCTCGACCGGGATGCAGAGGCTGCCCGGTCAATCGATCCCTCCTCGCTTGTTCCTGCTCCTGACCCGGAGTTCTGTGACCAGAACGGCACCTTCTATGTTTCAGGGTACTCGCTCCGGACCAGGGGAGACGCAGCCGGTTCATGCTGGTTCCTGCGGGATGGCAGGTGCCGGATCTACCCCCGCCGATTCATGGTCTGCAGAACATACCCATACATGCTCCGGAGGGTTGTGGATGAGCAGGGAACCCCTGACTGGCGTTTTATCGCGAGGTTGTATCAGCATGGACGTTCAGGCCACCGGATACAACCGGAAGAGTGCCGCCGTATCGCCCTGGAAACAAGGGAGTATGAGAATGCCCTGCTCATGCACGAGATTACCTTCCTTGAGTTCATGCGAGGGTATCTTCTGGAAGAGGGGCTCTATCACGATCCGGTCCAGTATGCCCGGTCATTACACCGGGCTGCCGCAGGTGATCCGGTGACCATTATGGTATACTTCGACCAAGGCCTGGAAGAACAGGTGGTCGGGGCGGGCGGGGTGGGGAGGATGAGCTCCCTGTCCTTCTGTTGATACATCACCGATCGTCTCACGAATACCTCCCGTTCCTGCCAACCGTGAGCCTGAATAGGGGTGAGAAGTTCCCATGTGACATTGAACCGCCCCTGTATCTTCACAATTCCGGTTGCCCGGGCAATCGTCCCATCTCTTCAGAAGCCCTCCTTGCCCGGAAAGGAGTCTGTGATCCCTTCTCAATTCAAAAAATTCTTATTCGTGCAATGAATCACTCATGTACAGAAAATCGACCGGGATGGGAACAGGAAATGAAAAAGGAACGGTGTGATGAGTCTGCTCCGATAAGCCGGGCAAAGAAGAAGCTGCTGCAGGAACTGGCACGCGAACATGGTACCCCGATCTTTGTCATCGACCATGAAAAGATACGGCAGAATTACCGGGAGTTCAGGCAGTACATGCCCGATGTCCAGGTCTACTTCGCGGTCAAGGCAAATTCCACCCCGTCGATTGTGAAGACCCTTTATGACCTGGGGGGCAGTTTCGATGTTGCTTCCCTCCCCGAGTTCATGATCGTCTACGAGAATATCAAGGGCATGCCCGAAAATGAACGGCTGGACTGGATCTGGGACAAGATCATCTATGCCAATACGATAAAACCGATCGAGACCCTCCAGGTCCTCGACCAGTATAAGCCCCTGGTGACGTTTGACAACCACGAGGAATTAAAAAAGATCCGGCAGTATGCCCCGCATGCCGGCCTCGTGCTCCGGCTCCGGGTGCCAAACACCGGCTCGATGGTGGAGCTCTCCTCAAAGTTTGGGGCTGATCCAGGCGAAGCAGTGGACCTGATCGAGGAGGCGTTCGGGATGGACCTGATCGTTGAAGGCCTGAGCTTCCATGTCGGCAGCCAGTGTACCAATTTTGAAAATTACATGCAGGCGCTCCAGTTGTCAGCCAATATCATCGATGAAGCTGAGTCCCGGCTGGACCGGAAGATACGGATCCTTGATATTGGGGGAGGGTTCCCGGTGAAGTATCACCCGGGGGTTAAATCCCTGAGGACGTTAGCAAAGAAGCTGAATGC
The DNA here is from genome assembly GCA_012516785.1 of Methanomicrobiales archaeon. Lineage (GTDB taxonomy): Archaea > Halobacteriota > Methanomicrobia > Methanomicrobiales > Methanospirillaceae > UBA9949. Next base: position 23,500 of record JAAYWH010000092.1, on the reverse strand, counting down.
AGAGATCAAACGGCTGTTCCCCCCCGATATGCAGATCCTTGCGGAACCGGGGCGATTCCTCGTGGCCAATGCCTGCACGCTGGTGGCAAAGGTCGTGGGAAAGACTATCCGGGATGGAAAGCCGTGCTATTACATCAATGACGGGGTGTACCATACCTATTCCGGGCAGATCTTTGACCACTGCACCTACCCGGTCCTCTCCTTCAAGCCCGGGGAACGGCAGCTCTCCGCGGTCTTCGGACCGACCTGCGATTCGTTCGATACGATCACCCTGTCGGCCGAGCTCCCGGAACTCGATATCGGTGACCTGGTTTTCTCGGAAAACATCGGGGCTTATTCGATTGCATCATCCACCTATTTCAACGGGTTTCCCCCGGCAAAGGTGGTAAATATCAACCAGTGATCCTTTTTTCAAATCCTTTTTTCGATATAACCCGGCATTTTTATAGGTGATGATCGATCGGACGGCAACCACCACATGGGAAAAGGAAAAATGCCTCCTTCATTGTGATGGTAGGTGTGTGTGGCCTTTTATGGCATCGGGTAATTTCTTCAGGGTCCTGATGGCCACCGATATGGCTATCGCTTCGTTGGCCATCGTGGTGAGGGCCACACGCTGTCGAAGAGTGGCATGAGGGAGGTCATCCCCAGAACTTGGTTGATGTTCCATATCCCTGTCCGCACTTTTCATAATAGTGCTGGTGGTTCTCTTCTGCCTCCCAGAACGTTCCTGCGGGGCGTACCTCAACAGGAACCGGGACACCCGGAGTTCTCATAATCCTCTTTAAAAAATCCTCTGCTGCCGCCTCCTGTTCTGGTGAGTGATAAAAAATGACAGGCCTCTGGTTCTCATCCATCCCAGGTGACCTGTCAAGGATGCCCCAAAAGAGGCTGAGCAGATCGCTATACGGGATACGGGCGGGATCAAACACCACCTGGACGGCCTCGACATGCCCTGTATCTCCGGAGGAGACCTGTTCATAGGTGGGATCGGAAACATCTCCCCCGGTATACCCCACTCTGGTGGCAATAACGCCCGCCCTCCTGCGGAACTCTGCCTCGACATCCCAGAAACACCCGGCAGCAAACGTTGCCATCTCGCCATGCTGGCTGTCTTCCATGGTTGCATATGTGGCGCCGGAAAAGATGGACGTTGCGGTGCAGCCCTGCCCGATACAACGAGGTCAGTCCCGCCCCTCTGCGCAGGGATCTGGAAGGGCGCCGATATTTTTATACCCCCTCCCTGTATCTTCCCGTATGGAATGTCCCCCTGTATTCTGGTCCTGAACGATCAGTCGATCTGCCATGATCTGAAAGGTCATCCCGAGTCAGAACAGCGGATGGAGCAGATCAGATCCATTCTCCCCGGCGGCAGGATCGGTCTCAAGGCTCCTCCCGTCTCCATGGATGATCTCCTCCGGGTGCATATGCCGGAATACCTTTCCCGGCTCGAAGACCTGTCAGGCCGATGCCGTCCAGGAGGTGTCGCCTTCCTGGATTCGGACACCTACGTTGTATCCGGCTCCTGGGACGCGGCACGATATGCGGCCGGTGCAGCGATAGCGGCGGCAGAAGAGGCACTCTCAGGCCGGCCGGCATTCGCCGTAGTCCGTCCTCCCGGCCACCATGCAGGCCCGGTGTACGGGATGGGATTCTGCCTCCTCAACAACGTCGCTGTTGCTGCTGCCTGGTCTCTCACGCGGGTATCCCAGGTTGCCATCATCGACTGGGATGTCCACCATGGGAACGGGACCCAGGCGATGTTCTATGACTCGGACCGGGTACTCTACTGCTCCGTGCACCGCTCACCCTTCTACCCTGGCACCGGGCGCAGGGAAGAGACAGGAAGCGGCGCGGGGGAAGGATGCACGGTAAATGTCCCGCTCCCTGCCGGATCAGGGAGTGATGCATATCTCCAGGTTTTCCAGGAGGAGATCCTCCCTGCTGTCTGCTCGTTTGACCCTGACCTGATCCTGATCTCGGCAGGGCAGGATCCGCTTGCCGACGACCCGCTCGGGGGAATGAATCTGGAGCCGGGTGACTTTGGCTTGCTCACAGAACTGGTATGCTCTGGTGCCAGGAAGCCCCCGGCTCTCGTTCTTGAGGGAGGGTATGGACCTTCCCATGGGGATGCTATCATGGAGATCCTCCGGGTCCTTGATCAGTGGGTATAGCGCCGCATCGATGCCGAGCCGTTGGGGGAGGAGCAGCGGGGCTCTCTCCACGAGGGCGGTAGTACGGTTCTCCATGACCCGATTTCAGGAGAGAGTGGAATGAACCGAGAGGGTCAGGGCATTCGCAGGTGATAGTGTGATCAGGAAAAAACAGTACCATCGCCAATCTCCTCTTATTCGTACTATTCCCGGCAATCGTGCGTTCGCTACCAGCAGGAGAAATAGAACGTTGTGCCCTTGTCCACCTCGGATTCTACCCAGATGCGGCCCCCGTGCATCTCCACAATCCGATGGACGATCGAAAGGCCAATCCCCGTGCCCTCATACTCATCAGAATTCTGCAGCCTCTCGAATACCCCGAAGATCTTTTCTGAGTATTTCATATCAAACCCGATCCCGTTATCCCTGACAAAGTACATCAGCTGCCCGTCCCGTGTCAGGGAGCCGATCTCCACAAGCGGAGCTGCCCTCTTCTGTGAATACTTTACTGCGTTCCCGATGAGGTTTGCATACACCTGTTTTAATAACCCCGGATCTGCCTGGCAGGGGGGGAGCTCGCCCACTTTGAATTCCACCTTTGCGAATGCGGGGTCTTTCCTGATCTCGCGGAGGATCTCTCTTACCATGACGGAAGGCTGAACGGTCTCCTTCTCAAGGGTCCTCATCCTCAGTCGCGAAAAGGCGAGGAGGTCATCGATCAGCCTGCCCATCTCGTGGGCATTCTGCCGGAGCGATTCAAGGTATTTTTGGTCTTTTTCCGGGAGGTCTTTGAGATCCTGCATAAGGAGGGAGGAATACCCGGAGATGGCCCTTAAAGGAGCCCGGAGATCATGGGAGATGGTATAGGTGAAGGATTCCAGGTTCTTGTTGACCTCAGTCAGTTGCCGGGTCCGTTCGAGTACCCTGTTCTCGAGCTCGTTGTTGAGCTCCTGTATCTCCCGCTCTGCCTCTTGTAACCGGGTGATATCATTCCCTATCGATAAAATCTCAACAATCGTCCCTTTCTCGTCAAACAAAGGCTGGTTTGTCCACGCGATCCATACCCGGCTCCCATCCTTCTTCGTATTCTCGTTTTCAGTCACTTCGTATTTTTCCGGGTGGACCGCGAGATCGAGGATCTTGAAGGAGAGATCCTCCCCGTTACTCCCAAATTCCGGTACGATAGTCCCGACAACATTCCGCCCGATCATCTCCTCGGTATCGAATCCGAAAAATTTCCGGGCATAATCGTTGATAAAGGTGATATTTCCCCGGGTATCGAACCGGAGGATGATGCTGTTGGCACTCTGCACAAGGGTGCGGTACTGCTCTTCTTCAGCCTTGAGATCAGCCATCATTGTCTTCAATCGTGCAACCATCGAGGAGATACTCTCTTCCAGGGTGATGAGTTCTTGGCTTATCGGCTGGGTGATGGGATGGTCAAGATCTCCTTCTGCTATCCTGTTCACGTCCTGCACCATGGTCCCGATGGGGCGGGTAAGGGTCCGGATCACGATGATGGCAAGCAGACTGCAGATAACGAGGGCAGCCAACCCCAGTGAGAGCAGGAAGAGGGCACTCTCTCTGAGCGCGGCTTGGATCGGTTGATCGCTATACGTAAGCTCAACAATCCGGCTCACATCTGAGCCATAGCGTGCGTCTTTGAGATCGATGAACAGATACTTGACGGTGTTTCCTTCAGAGGAGCTGGGAAGAGTAAGAGTTGTCCGGTTGGTAAAAATTCCTCTGAGCAATGCGGTAAGGGCGGGATCTCTCACCTCGACGGGAGTGTCATTGATGCTCTGCCTTAACGTCGAATCGAAGATCCGGACATTCACCAGGTAGGGATTGGACTGCTTCACCTTCCGGAGGAGGTTTTCATCGACGTACCGGTATTTCAGCGGAGGTGTCACGTTTGAAATACCAACTTCGAGGATATACCGGTGGTCAGGGGTTGGCATATAGGCAAATTTTCTCAATTCCCCCGTACTCTTTTCACCGACGATCCGGTCCGGGAAGAACCCGGATGAGATGCGTATGCCGGCCAGGTAATCGGCGAAATAGGGGGCAAATTCGGAAAAGTTCAGGCCAAGTTCCCGGGGATAGGTGGTGGCAACGATGGTTGCCGCATCATCGATCACGTACAGGTCCATCTCCCCACCGATCTTTTGTTTCACCGCCTCGAGATCCATCTTTGCAGGATCGCCGCCTGCCCGGGAATATTCCTGGAGGAAGGCAGGGAATGCAACTTCCATCTGCTGGTTCAGGCTTTCATCGTAATACCGGAGTGCTTCTTCCTTGGACCTGAAATGAGAGACGATATTGTTTTCTGATTGGAGTTTGACCAGTTCAGCATTCTCATCGAGTGTCCGATGGGTGGAAAGATAGGTGATACCGATGAGCCCGGCTACGGCTATCATGAGTATGAGGAAGATAGCCCCAATCAGGTAGTACGAGAACGGATAACCACGAAATGCGTCCTTCCCCATCCCCCTCTCCTTATCATTCTGTTCCCGGGTAATGGTAATGATACTATCGTCCCGGAGATCTCCTCTATAATGAGGAGAATCGTCTCGTTTTCAAAGAAAGGGAGGGTAATTCAGGGGGAACCGTTAAGAGTGAAATAAAAGGTTGCCCCCTTTCCGGGTTCACTCTCAGCCCAGATCTTTCCCCCATGCCGCCGGACAATACGTTCCACAATAGTAAGACCGATGCCTGACCCCTCAAACTCATCCGGTTTATGGAGCCGCTGGAATGGTCTGAAGATCTGGTCGGCATATTTCATCTCGAATCCTATCCCGTTGTCCTGGACATAATACACCGTCTCTGCCTCTCTCTCAAGTGCCCCGATCTCGATGCGGGGCTTGCTGGTATCCCGGGTGAATTTTACTGCATTTCCAATGAGGTTCACATACAACTGCCGGAGCATCACCGTATCTGCATAACATTGGGGCAAATCCCCAACACTGATCTCGATGTGCCGGTCCGGGACTTGTTCCAGCATCTCCGCAACCACCTCAATGATATGGGGTTTCGGATCGATCCATTCACGGCTGAGATCCTGCCTGCCTATCCGGGAGAGGCTCAGGAGGCCATTGATCAGGTTGTCCATGAGGGCGATGTTCTTCCGGACCACATCGATATAGTGCTGCTCCTTGGCATCCAACCGGGACTTAGACGATTCCTGAAGGATGAAGGAATAACCTTCGATAGATCGGAGAGGAGCCCTGAGGTCATGGGAGACTGAGTAGGTGAATGCCTCCATCTCACTGGTCGCCTGCTCAAGCTCCATGGTTCGGTGTGCGACACGGCGTTCCAGGTCTATATTCAGCTGGCGTATTTCCCTCTCGATGTCCTTTAACCGGGAAATATCAATGATAGTCCCCCGGGATCCCAGAACGGTCCCACCATCGACTTTTCGTGCGGTGTTGTAGATGAGTATTGGAAAAGAGCTGCCATCTTTCCTGAGACCGGTGTACTCCCCACCTTCAGTCTTATCGCCGTGGATGACTGCCTTGAAATTCTCTTGTGCCCGGAACCGGTCTTCAGGAACCAGCACATCAAGGATATTTATTTTCTCCTTGAGGTCTTCCGGGGTATATCCAAAGAGGTCAACGGCTGCTGGATTTGCATACATGATGGTTCCGGCACTGTCGGCCTCAAAGACCCCCTGCGGCAGATGCTGCACAAGGTCGGTGAACCTTTTTTCTTTGATCTCACACTCTCTGATCTGCTCCTTCAATTTTTCAATCATGAACTGGATCTTCTCGGCAAGATTGGAGAGCTCATACCCGGAAACCGGCCTGACCTTATGGTCGAGATCACCACCAGCGATCGTATCAACATCTTCGACCAACTGCTCGATCGGCCGGGAGAGTTTCCGGGAGACCAGGATTGCCAGGAAGCCAGCGGAAACGATGACAAGCAGGGCAACCACAGCATGCATGAGGGCCAGCTGGTTCAGCTGACTGGTTAATAGCTCATCATTGTAGGTGAGCTTGGCAAAGATGCTCATGTCTGAGGCGTATCGAGAGTCCCGCATATCGATAACCTGCCAGAAGATGGTCCGTTTTTTTTCGTTGTCACGAACCTCCTGACTGGTGCGGTTTTCCCAGAGGATATAATCGAGAATGGTATGATCCTCCGTGGTGAGAATATACGATGGATTTCCGATTGCCCTCTTCTGTTTCTGGAACAGGATCGCTTCTCCAAGGTACGGGTTGAATTCCCTGACCTGATCGACTACAGAAGTGTAGGTCAGTTCCCTTCGTTCTCCTTCAAATTGCTCTGCTTTGAGCCCAAGTTCTAGAATATATGTATGGTCAGATGTCGGCATGTAACTGTATTTCGTCAAGGTACCCGAAGACCAGTCCTTGACGACCCGGTCCGGGTAAAAACCTGACGTATTTCGTATTTCATGGAGATACGTGCAGAAGTCAGGATAAATAACCGCAAAATCGAGCCCTACATCTGCTGGCACAGTCGAATATTCAATAACACACCGGTCATTGATCACATAGATATCCAGGCCCCCAATCACTGATTTCAAGGTCTCGAGATCCATGCGGGACGGATCCCCTCCTGTCCTGTTGTAATCTGCCATCACAACCGAGAATGCCTGCTCCATCTGGTTATTGTACGCATTATCATAAAGCTTCAGCCCGGCATCGATCAGCTGGAAGGAGTTATCTATGTAGGATTCGGTCATATCCCGAAGCCGAGCGGCATTCGTCTCGAGATTATGTTTCGAATTCTCGTAATTGATCCAGATGCCGGTGAGAAGGAGGATAATGACGATGATGAAGATGATCCCGGCAAGGAGGTGCTTGAAAGGCAACTCCCTATCGGTTATTCTGATACCAAACCCTCCTAAGCTGACTATTGAAATTCACCTCATAAATATAATGCGGATTTGTTCAGAGGTTACGAACCATTTTCAGGGTACGAGAGATACAGGAAGGTGGTACCCCTTGGAGGAGCTGCAATCACAAGGGAATGGTTGTCCGAATTGATCCCTCTCTTCCAGCCAACACAATACCTATGGTATCAGCCATCAAACAGGCTGAATGATCGTTATGGCAACACTTTCAGAGCGGATTCCCTCCCCCTCAAGTTTCGAGAGGACCTCCAATGTCGTTCTCGCAATAGCAGGAGCATTCCTGATCGCGGTTATTGTGTGGTTTTCCACAGAAAACCAGATCTACACCATCGCTGTTGCTCTGATCGTAGGGTACCTCCTCCTCGGGGTCCGTATCGTCAGGCCGACGCACCGGGTACTGATCGAGTTTCTCGGAAAATTCCAGAGGTTCGGCGGTCCGGGGTTCTACTGGGTCCTCCCGGGTTTCCAGAAGCTCTACGCGGTGAACATCACAGAAAAGATGGTGAATGCAACCAGGCAGGAGATCATCACCGCAGACAACCTGAACGCGACCGTAGATGCCCAGGTCTACTTCAAGGTGAAGGATGACGAGGTGAACGTGAAGCGGTCCCAGTATAATGTCTACAACTACGAGGACCAGATCGTCAACCTTGCACGGACTACCCTCCGTAACATCATCGGGACGCTCTCTTTAAAATCGGCCAACAGCGAACGGTCGCGGATCAACGACGAGCTTGGGAAGGTGCTGAAGACCGAGACCCAGTCGTGGGGGATCGAGATCGTCAGGACCGAACTGAAGGAGATCATGCCGCCGGCCGACGTGCAGGACACGATGAACAAGGTGGTCAAGGCCGAGAATGAGAAGATTGCCGCGATCGACTTTGCAACCGCTCGTGAGACCGAAGCCGACGGGCTGCGCAGGGCTGCCATCAAGCAGGCGGAAGGGGTAAAACAGGCCAAGATACTCGAAGCCGAGGGACAGGCTGAGGCGATCCGGCTCGTGAACGAGGCTGCCGACCGGTTCTTTATCGGCAACGCCCAGAAGCTGAAGTCGCTTGAGGTGACCGAGAGCGCTTTAAAGACGAATACCAAGATCGTCCTTCCGGAAGGCCAGCAGATCGTGAATGTGATCGGGGAGCTTGCCGGGAGCAAGCTGGGGTTGCAGGAGTAGAAAAACCACCATTCTTTTTCGGGTATCGGTGCACATGAATATCTTATCCCCAAGGTCTATTGATTTTGAGTGCAGTTGTTCGAAGGAATAATGATACCCAGGTATTCCTCACTCCATCTGCGAACTGGTTCTGCCTGGTCTTTCCTCTCTCAATCCATTTTCTCCCTGCACTTCTCCATCTTATATAGGAGCAGTTCTTTACCCTCTATCAATCAATGACCTCCAACCGGAGACCGTGCATGAAAATCCTCCATACTTCTGATTGGCATCTTGGAAATGTGTTACATGGGAGGAAGAGGTATGACGAGTACGAACGGTTTCTTGACTGGCTGGTGGGGTGTATACGGGATGAGCAGATCGATGTTCTGCTGATCGCGGGGGATATCTTTGACACAACTGCCCCGAGCAACCGTGCACAGGAACTGTACTTCCATTTTCTCAACCGGGTGGCGGCACTTCATGGCCTCCAGGTCGTGGTTACCGGTGGAAATCACGACTCCCCGTCATTGTTGAATGCCCCAAAACCCCTCCTCCGGCAGTTACGCATCCACGTGGTAGGGGCAGTCACCTCGGATGTATCAGACGAGGTGATCCTTCTCCGATCAGGGGATAGCGTGGAATCCGTGATTGTGTGTGCGGTCCCCTATCTCCGTGACAGGGATATACGGACGGTTGAGCCCGGCGAGAGTATCGATGACAAAATGACGAAGATCCAGGAAGGGGTCAGCGATCATTACCGCCAGGCGTGGACCGTGGCACAGTCGCTCAGGGGAGATAGAGCGATACCGATCATCGCAATGGGGCATCTCTTCCTCGCCGGGTGCTCCCCAAACGGGGATGAAAGGGTCAGGGAGCTGTACATCGGCACCCTTGAAGGAGTTGATCCGGGCAGCATCCTCCATGGATTCGACTACCTGGCACTGGGACACCTCCACGAGCACCGGAAGGTCGCAGGAAATCCGTGGTGCCGGTACTCCGGAGCACCGATCCCCCTGGGATTTGGTGAAGCCGGGCAGGAGAAGAAGGTGGTCGTCATCGATCTTTTTGAAGGGGGAACACGATCGATACGGGAGATCCCCGTCCCCTGCTTTCTGCGGCTGCAGAAGATCCAGGGAGCGATCTCCGCAATCGAGCAGACCCTGCGGGAATTAGGGGCAGGAGAGGAGCATGTCTGGGTCGAGATCGTAGCCGAATCAGATTGCACCTCAGCGGAACTCCAGGCACGCCTTCATGATGTGGTGAGAAACTCACCCGTGGAGATCCTGAAGATTGAGAATGCTGCTCTCACGAATGCGGTACTACGTGCCATGGAGGAAGGGGAGCATCTTGGAGACCTCGACGAGAGGGATGTCTTCTCCCGCTGCCTTGATGAACACGGGATAACAGGTGGGGACCGGGATCAGCTCTTTGCCCTTTTCCAGGAGATCCTGGTTGCGGTCCGGGAAGAAGACCACTATGCAGAGTGAGGGTACACGATGCGGATACTGAAGCTCCGTTTCAAGAACCTGAATTCTCTTGCGGGAGAATGGAGCATCGATTTTACACACCCTGCCTATGTCTCTTCAGGCATATTTGCTATAACGGGACCAACCGGATCAGGGAAGACCACCATCCTCGATGCGATCTGCCTGGCCCTCTACGGGCAGACTCCCCGTCTGAAAACGATCTCGAAGAGCACGAACGAGATCATGACCCGGAATACCGCTGAATGTTTTGCAGAGGTTGAGTTCGAGTCCCAGATCGGCCGATTTATCTGCCACTGGAGCCAGCGCAGGGCATACAAAAAACCAGAGGGAGAACTGCAGCCTCCAAAGCACGAGATTGCCGACAAGATCTCAGGAAAAGTCCTTGAGAACAAGCTGCAGAGGGTAGCAGGGAAAGTCATCGAGACCACGGGGCTTGATTTTTCCCAGTTCACCCGCTCGATCCTGCTCGCACAGGGTGATTTTGCTGCGTTCCTGAATGCAAATCCCGATGAACGGGCCCCGATTCTCGAAAAGATCACGGGAACTGCGATCTACAGTGAGATCTCCAAAAAAGTGCATGAGAGGAATACCCTTGAGGCTGGGAAAAGGAGCGAGATCCAGGACAGGATTGGCATTCTCGATATCCTCTCACCAGAGGAAGTCTCGGCTCTGAAGCGTGATTTTACGGATATCGGTGAAGCCATAAGGAAAAAGTCATCTGAACGCGACTTGCTCAGGAGATCTGCAGAATGGCTGCAGCAGCTCTCCCGGCTTGAAGTGGAGATCGAAGCCCTTGGGGAAGAGAAACGATTGCTCGAGGTGAAAAGGTCGGATGCTGCACCCGATCTTGCCCTTCTTGCCCGGGCAAAGAAGTGCCAGCCGTTCGAAGAGACCTATCGGGATCTCACCTCTTCAAGAAACCTCTCTGAGACCTATGATACTGAGATTATTGCAGCGAGGGAACAAATGGATGGTACACAGGTTTCCTATACTGCATCGCTCAAGGCGTACGAGAGCGCACGGCAACGGTATGAATCGCTGAAGGCTGCTGCCGAAGAGGAGAAACAGGTTTTCATCCGGGTCCGGAATCTCGACACCCGGATTCATGAGATAAAAGATCAGATTACCGAGAAGAAGATCGAGCTTGAGAAGGGCGAGGCCAGCCTCCAGCAGTGCATACGGAATATCACCAGGGAGACCGAACGGGACAAGGAGAAGAAAGCCGAGCTCGCCAGGGCCATCACCTACCTTGAGGAGCATCCAAAAGATTCCCTCCTGCGGGAGAATGTATCGGGTCTTGGCGAGAAAATGCGGCACTATGAACAGCTGACCCGGCGTCTTCTGTCGAACAGGGACCAGCTGGCATCACAGACTGCCGAGGTGGAACGGCTCAAAAAAGCCCATGAAGCCCAGAGAACGCTCCTGGAGGAGAAAGATCAGGAGTTTCAGGAGGCAACCGCGGCAGTACGGATGATCGAGGAGACTACCGATCAACTGCTGGATTACCGCAAGCCAGGATTCTGGCAGGCTTGTGTGGCATCCCTGAAAGAACGGCGGACGAAATTAGAGGCCGAGCTGAAGATCCATGATGCTATCGAGCAGATCGGGGTGAAGATCCGGGAACGTGAGGACCACCAGGACCAGCTGAAGGAGGAGATCGCAAAGAAACGGGAGATCCTGTCAGGCCTGAAGCGTGAACAGGATCTGAAAGAAGAGATCCGTGCCCGGATCGAGACCAATCTCGCGCTCCTCCACCGCATCAAAAGCCTTGAAGAGGCTCGAAGTCACCTCGTGGAGGGCGACCCCTGCCCGTTGTGCGGCTCTCCTGATCATCCTTATGCCCGAAAGACCATCCCTCCTCCTCGAGCTGTTGAATCTGAATGGGCCGGGATCAAAGAGGAGTTGAGAATACTCTCCGACCAGGTACGACAAACGGAACTCTCTCTCTCTCAATCGGAGACAATCCTCTCATCTGATAAAAGAGCGGTAACGGAACAAAGGGATCGGATCCGTGAACTGCTGGATGAATCAGCATTCGGATTCGAGGATATCGGATTTGTCACGAATTCCAGCTTCCTGAAAAAGTCCCTCTCCCATGCCCTCACGCTCTGTGAAGTGCATTCTGCATGGTGTTCCGAAATCGTCGCATCGTATGAAGGCATAGTGCCGCGGTTGAAGGATGCCACCGATGCCGCGACCCGGATAAAAGAAAGTCTCTCCTGTCATCAGACTGCGTTCGGGAACCTTGACGTATCGTTGAAAATTCGCTCAAACACCCTCTATGATCTGGAGCAGCAGGTTGCATCGGATGCAGAGGAACTGGCACGATTATATCAGGAAGTTGCCACGCAACTTCAGGGGTTTGGAATGACGTTTACGGAGGGGACATCGATTGTCGGGATCCTGGAATCGCTGGAGAAGAGGAAGCGGGAGTTCGAGAAGATGGCGAACCGGAAAACGGACATTGAAAAGGAGATTGACCTCATTGCGGGCAGCATACTCAACCACCAGAAGCAGATGGAGGATACCAGAGTGGCCGTTGCATCGCAGGTGCAGGGTATCAGCGAGAAGGAGGAAGTGTTCGTCGCATTAGATCACGAGAGGAAGGAATTATTTGGCACCAGGGATCCCGACCGCGAAGAGAAACGATCGGCTGAGGAACTCCGTTCTGCCGAGAAACAATTCAGGGAGGCTTCCAGTGCGTCCAAAGAGTATGAAATCCGCATCACAACGTTACAGGAGCAGATCGAGAAGAAGAGCGGAACTCTGGAGCAGATCCTGATCACGGTCCGGGATCATACCTCCTCTTTTCTCGCTGGAATACAGAAGGCAGGATTCTCGGGAGAGGAGGAGTTCATCGCATCACGGATGCCCCGTGACCGGTTTGAGGTGCTCGAGAAGAGGGAGACTGACCTCATCTTCGAGGAACGGGATCTCTCATCACGGATAAAGGAAAGAACGACTGCCCTCTCTTATGAGCGATCCCGGAACCTGACCGATAAGTCCCCTGATACTCTGGAAGAGGAGATCTCTTCTCTCGAATCGGATATTACCGGTCTTCACCAGGAACAGGGGAGTATCCGCCAGAAGGTGACCGATCATGAGGCACGGGTTACCCACCAGAACGAGCTGCTTCAGGCTCTCCAGATGCAGGAGGCCGAATGCCTCCGCTGGGAGAAGCTGCACGATCTGATCGGATCCTCGGATGGGAAAAAATTCCGGGTCTTTGCCCAGGGTCTCACCTTTGACCGCCTCATCGCCCATGCGAACCGGCACCTCCGGAAGATGAGCGACCGGTATTTCCTCATCCGGAGCGGGAGATCCTCCCTTGACCTCGATATCGTGGACAATTACCAGGCAGGGGAGATCCGCTCCACGAAGAACCTTTCCGGAGGGGAGAGTTTCATTGTCAGCCTCTCCCTGGCCCTCGGACTCTCTGGCATGGCAAGCCGGAATGTCCGGATCGATTCGTTGTTCCTCGATGAAGGATTCGGGACCCTGGACAGTGAGACCCTCGAGGTAGCACTCGAGACCCTCTCCACCCTGCAGCAGGAGGGGAAGATCATCGGGATCATCTCCCATGTCCCGGCGCTCAAGGAGCGGATCCCGACAAAGATCATGGTCGAGAAGATGACGGGCGGGAGGAGCCGGCTCAAAGCCCCGGGGTGCAGGGCTCATGGCACTTCGTAATCAATCGAATAAGGGTTTTTTCGACCAATCGGTTGGTTCTATCGAAAGGAATCGTTCAAGACTCCTCCGCGCAATACTGTAGTATCGTATGACAGCCCGCTGTTCGGTCATCAAGGGTCTTTTTGGGGATCATCTGAAAGTGTTCATCAGTGACTTCCAGGCTGGGAGTGAACGCGATCCGTTCTCAACCTGGCTCATCCTTCCCACCGAACGGCTCGTATACCGCATAAGGGATGAACTCTCCCGAAAAAATGTTCCCTTCATCCCTTCCCGGATCTGCACCCTGAAAGGGCTCTGCAGGAGTTATTTTGAGGAATACCGTACCACAACCCGTGAACTGACGAAGGCAGATTCGCGACTCCTTCTCTCATTGGTCCTTTCTGATAACCGTGATTCGCTCCCGTTGTTCTTTGTCCGGGAACGTCCCCTTCCTGGAACGATCGAAGATCTCCAGACCTTCATGAATGTTATCACTACGAGAAAGGTCGCATTCCCGGAATGTCTCGGGGATCTCCAGGGGGAGAAGACTAACCAGATTGCCAGGATCATTTCTGCTTACCGGAACCGGTTAAGAGAGCTTGACCTGGTGGATGCTGATACGCTCCTCGAATGGACGATCCACCACCTGGAAAATGAAGGTGGGAAGGATCCCCTCCGGATATTCGTGTACGGTCTCTTCAGTCCCCTGCCACTTGAACAGGACCTTCTCACCCTGCTCCGGGAGCGATCAGAATCGTTCACCTGTTTCATCCCGTCAGGTGCCGATCCTGCCATTTTTGCCGGACCTCCCGGCTGGATGGGAAGTGGTGATACCGGGTCATCGTTTCAGCTCCCTCCCTCCACTCCGTCATTACTGACCGGGATATTCTCTTCACCGGAACCGATCGACATCGGTGAGTCAATCCGGCTGGATACCTTCCCCTCCCCTTCTGCTGAACTCCAGGCGATTGCAGGCGAGATCTGCCGCCTCAATGAGGCTGGCGTTCCCCTCTCTGATATCTCGGTCGCGTTTCCGGAATTGCAGGATGAACTTGACCGTGTCGGGGAGATATTTTCTGATTTTGGGATCCCCTGGAAGTCCAGAGTTACCCCCAAGTTGTCAAGATTCCCGGTAATCCGGTTTCTCGTGGGGATCATCGGGCTTGTCGTCAACCGGTATTCCCGCGAGGAGGTCATCTCGTTCCTGAACAGCCCGTACCTGCATGCTCCCTCCCGGGAAGGATCTCTCCTGCTGGATCCGTCAGAGGTTGATCTTGTCTCACGCCATGCCTGTGTTGAATCAGGGAGGAATGAATGGCAGGATCGTCTGGAATATCTTGGTTCATTGATTGCAAATGGAAACGAACGGCGATACCATGGAATCAGCCAGGATTCAGCAGACCGGGTCAGGGACGGGATCATTCAGCTCTTTGATGCGCTGCAGGGCCTTGAGGGCAGGAAAAGCATGCAGGAGTTCGTGCGTGAATACAGGGGCTTTCTCGATCGGTATCACCTGCCGAAGCTCTGTCTCGCACCCGATGACGAGGAGCGGATCAGGGATGAACGCATTATCGGTCTTTTCCGTGAACGGCTGGAATCCCTGCGGTACAACCCACTCCTCCCGGAAGACAGGAAGGTGACGACTGATGAATTTCTCCGCATGGTCACTATCCTTATTGATGAGCCGTCAGGCGATTCTGACCCCGAAGAGGGAGGGGTGTCGGTTATCGGGATCCGCGAGGCAATTCACCTGCATCTGCCGGTATTGTTCATCTGCGGGTTGGTCGAGGGGGTGGTCCCCCGTCTGACCACCCGGCTCCCCTTTACCAATTCGCTTGAGAACGCACGGATGGGGACCCGGTCACTTGCGGAAATCCTCCGTGAACAGGAGTATTACTTTATCGCAGCGCTCCTCTCTTCACCGCGAGTCTATCTGAGTGCACCCCTCGCTGAAGGGTCCACCCCGCTCCTCACCTCTGCCTTCTTCGAGCGGGTACGGATGGTATGCCATCCGAAGGGGTGGAGCAGTACTGGCCAGGATACTGGGTGCTGTTCGCGCAGTCTTGCGGCAGTCACTGCCGGAGAAAGGATTGCAGAAGGACTGGTATGCCAGGCTAGTGATCGTCTGGATCCACTGCAGAGTATCGACGACCTGGTAGCGCGTATCAATACCGAGCGCTACTACCGGAAGGGAACCTGTGACTCCATCTATGAGGGAATGCTGTCTGCTGATGAAACCATCGCTGCTGCTCTCGCGGAGCGGTTCAGCCCCGAGGGGGTGTATTCCGCGACGAGCCTCGAGACCTATGCGCAGTGCCCCTTCAGGTTTTTCATCGGTAATGTTCTCCGGCTGGAAGATCTCCCTGATGGTGAGCAGAACCTCTCTCCGGCCGACCGGGGAAGTGCAGTCCATGACATCCTCTCGACATTTTATCGCCGATGGCTTGCAGCGGGGCAGGGGCACATCACCCCCGCTTCGATAGAAACAGCAACCAGTCTCATGCAGGAAATTGCCCGGGAAGAGCTTGACCGTCACCATTTCGAGAGTCCCCTCTGGGAGGCGACCTGTCTGCAGATGAAGGGCTCTCCCCATGCCGGCCCCGGATACCTTGAGAAGTTCCTCGCCAAGGAAGCGGAAGCAGCAGATTCCCCGCTGGCTCCCTGCCATTTTGAATTCTCTTTTGGGATGAACCCATCCGGAACCGATGACCCCGCCTCGGTGGAAGAAGCAGTTGCCCTCACCAGTTCAGACGGTGGTGAACAGCTCCGGATACGGGGTCGGATCGATAGGATCGATACCTCCCCTGAAGGATTCTTCCTTATCTATGACTACAAGACCGGACGCGGGCATCCAAAAATCAAGGATATCGAGGAAGGGAAAGCCCTCCAGCTCCCCCTCTACCTGCTCGCCTTCGAAGCGCTTTCGGAACAACGCGGGGTGGCCGCAGGGTACTACCATATCCGGAAGGATGTCCGGCGCGATCTGCTCCTCTGCGATGAACAGGCACGGTGCCTTATCACATCCCGGACAAAGATGACACCGGATGTCGCCGCCCTGATCACCCGTTCCTGCGATTTTGCCATCGGGTATATACGCAGGATCAGGGAGGGGGCGTTTCCCCTCCCTGCCGATGAGCACTGCCCGAACTCCTACTGCGAGTTCAGGCGCATCTGCCGGTTCGATCCCTACAGGGTCTCTGATTCCGGGGAGGTGACCTGATGGCCGCTACAAGACGGCAGAACGAGGCGATCTCGACCCATGACAGGAGTCTTGTGGTCACTGCCGGGGCGGGTACCGGAAAGACCTATGTCCTCGTGCAGAAATACCTCGACCTTCTCGAGACCCGGGGAGTGACGGTCCCCGAGATCCTTGCCCTCACGTTCACAGAAAAGGCTGCTGCCGAGATGAAAGAACGGATACGGAGAGCGCTATCCGGAAAAAAAGGAGAACGATGGGAGCGGGCTGCAGTGGACTTCCTGGTCGCTCCTGTCCAGACCTTCCACTCCTTCTGTGCCCAGGTCCTTCGTGAATTTCCCATTGAATCCGGCCTCGAACCGGGATTCGTGGTTCTTGACGAGAGGCAGGTCTCCCGCCTCCATGGAAAGACATTCGAGGATCTTGTCCATGTACCCTCCCCGCCGCCGGTCCATGATGCCGTTGTGCGAATCCTCTCAGTATTCGAACCATCAACAGTCCGTGCGATGCTCGCGGAGATGTATGGCAAGAGGCTGTCATACCGACAGTTCTTTGAGGCACTCGGGTCGGACAGGGACCCGGTGATACGGACCTGGACCAGGGAAGTCAACTCGGTCCGTGAAAACGGGATCAGGGATTTACAAAACGACCGTTCGTTCAATGCTGCACTCACCACTCTTTTCTCTCTCGCTAACCGTTATGAGGGTGCTGATGACAAGGCGGTCTGCTTTCTCTGCGGGATTCGGCCGCTCCTCGATGCAATCTCAGGGGATTCCGACATTGAGGTGTTCTGTTCTGCCGCCACCGATCTCCTCACAAAGCGCCCGGGGAATGCCGGGAGCAGGAAGGTATGGAAGGGAAACGACCTCTCGCTGTTCAAATCTGCCTATAAGGAGCTGAATGATATCCTGAAGAGGAAGAGCAGTCTCTTCCGGATGACGGTTGATCCCGCTGATCCGCTTGTCACTGGTGCGATTGACCTCCTGGGAGATCTCTCGCTCGTCTATCACCGCTACACGGAACTGGTTGAGCGGGAAAAGGCGGTCCTTGGGGGACTTGATTTCGAGGACCTGATCCTGCACGCCCGGCAGCTGTTCCTGACCAATGAAGATCTCGTTGCCACCCATTTCCTGCCACGGTTCAGGTATATCCTCATCGACGAGTTCCAGGACACCGATCCCTCGCAGTTTGACATCATCCTCGCGATCATCGGCATACCCAGCCCATCTACGGACTGCCTCTTCATTGTCGGCGATCCCAAGCAATCGATCTATCTCTTCCGGGATGCCGATGTCACCCGTTTCAAAGCGGTCCGGGAGATCATTCTCACTCAGTGCCAGGGCCGTGAGGTGCACCTTGACACGAGTTTCCGGAGTACAAAAGAGGTGATAGGGGGTGCAAATTACCTCTTCTCCCGGCTCTTTGCCTCAGCAGAGAAACCGTGGGAGTTCGGGTACGAGCCGATCCTCGTTTCGGAAGCCCGGGCAGGGGATGCGGGATCCTTCGAACTGCTGCTCCCCCCGCCAGGGGAGGACTCAGCTGCGACGAAGTGGATCGAGGCTGACATGGTGGCACGGCGAATCCAGAGCCTCGTCCATGGATGTCCTGTCCGTGTCTATGAGGAAGCAGAGGACCGGTCGTTTATTTCGAGGCCTGCCCGGTACAGCGATATTGCGATCCTTCTTGAACAGAGGACGAACCTTTCCTTGTATATTGCTGCCCTCGCCAGATACGGCATTCCTTTCTATGTGCACGGGGGGACAGGGTTCTATTCGCGGCAGGAGGTGTATGACCTGTACAATCTCCTCCGGTTCCTCCATTTAAAGCATGATGATATCAGCCTTGCAGGAACGCTCCGGTCCCCGTATTGCGGCCTCCCGGATACCGATTTGTTCCGGATTGGCCGAGAAAAAGGCCGGACCTTCTGGGAGAAGCTCCAGAACTACGGTGAACAGACCGGGTCAGAGGGTGCGGTTCGTGCCTGCCGGCTCCTCTCGCTCTGGAGGGCAGATGCGGGACGGACTGGCATCGTCCCCCTCATCAGGCGGATCCTTTCTGAATCCGGGATATACACGGTGTATGCAGCACTTCCGGAGGGAAAACAGGTCCTGGCCAACCTCGAGAAGATCGTTGCCATGGCCCGGGTTCGGGAGGGTGCCGGATCCTACGGACTTGCCGACTTTATCGAGGACCTCAGGACCGCCATGGATGAAGAGGAGCGGGAGGGTGAAGCCCCGCTGGATGCCCTTGCCGAGAACTCGGTGAACGTCATGACGGTCCATGCCGCCAAGGGGCTTGAATTCCCGATCGTGGTGGTTCCCGACATGGGGATGCAGTTCCGGGAGACGTTCCCGCCGATCATGA
Source organism: Methanomicrobiales archaeon (assembly GCA_012516785.1). Taxonomy (GTDB): domain Archaea; phylum Halobacteriota; class Methanomicrobia; order Methanomicrobiales; family Methanospirillaceae; genus UBA9949. The sequence continues at coordinate 4,602 of JAAYWH010000092.1, read as the reverse complement.
TCGGGGATAACCCGCTTCTCGTTGGGATAACGGTCCCCGACCCCGAGGGAGATTTCGAGCTTACGAAGACTCCGATGCTTCTTGCCCTCCGGGAGATGCGGCGCCAGAAGGAGCGTGCCGAGAAGAAACGGCTCCTCTACGTTGCCCTTACCCGTGCGAGGGACCACCTGATCATGAGCGGTTCTCCCCCGGCCAACCCAGACCTTTCGATTCGGCTGGCGACCTCCCGGATCGAATGGCTCTTTTCGGCCCTCGGAATCACGGATGATGCTATCGCTGCCGGAGGAATGGATCTGGTGAACGGTGACGATTCTATCCATCTGACCATCACAACGGATCCTGCAGCAATCCCTGCAGAGGCTGCGAAGTCCACTCCGGAGCTTCTTGTCGTGCCAGAAGAATGTGCAGGCATGAGCGGGACCTGGTCCAGGAAGGAGTTTGACAAGGGTCCGGAAGGGATTGAGATTATATCGGTGACGGACCTTGAGAGGGAGCATTCTTCTCATTCTCCTTCAGCCTGTAAAACTGTTCAATCCCGATACCTGCCCGGAGTCGACGGTCCTTTGAAGGGGACCATTATCCACGAAGTGCTCCGAGACCGTGACCCCCGGATCGTATGCAGGGAGTATGGGTTGAATTATCCGGAAGCGCCCCGGCAATGCGAGGCGATTGTTGCCCGGTTTCATTCGTCTCCACTGATGCAGCGGGTGAAGAGGGAGTTTTGTGAGCTGCCTTTTGTTATCACGTATGATGGCAGGCATGTAAAAGGCAAGATCGACCGGCTGTGCGAACTTGTGGATGGAAGCTGGGTGCTGATCGATTACAAGTCAGACCCGGTTGATCCTTCAGATTATGTGAAAAAGGCAGAAGAATATCAGACCTCAATGGACGTCTATGTCGAAGCTGCCAGGCAACTCGTGAAGAGGAACGAAGTTGAAGGGTATTTGTATTTTACGGAAACGGGGGATTTTTTGAGAGTAATGAGGTATGAAGAGGCGAATTAAACAACCTCCGCCTTTCTCCCGAAAAACCTCCCGTACCGCTGGACCTCACTCTCCACGGCTTCCTGTTCCTCATCGGTGAGTTCCCTGAACGGGTTCAGGCTGATCTCAATCGAATCCTTCTGCATTATCCTCCTCCAGGTCCCGGCCACCTTCCCGTGAAGGACAATGACGGCAGTCATAGCATTCCCTTGTACGATCATCCGCTCGATATCCCGGGAGTCGCTGATGGCGCTCCTGTCGGCATAGGCGATCGCATACTCATCGTAAATTGAGAGGAGGAGTGCAACCGGTGGTTCTGGTATGACCATGTCATCGTCAGGCAAGGAAAAGTATGTCTTTCCGTCGATTAAAGTTCGCTCCATCTCCTCCTTGATCGAATCGAGGCTGGCACCCGCATCCCTGCTGGAAAGTCCCGACCACCATGAGAAGTCCCTGATCTGGGCCGGACCATGGCTGCCAAAGTATCGGCGTGCAAGTTCGGCAAGGGACTGTTCCCTCGTGAGTGCTCTCGATTCCCTGACCCGTTCATCGACGAGGGCATAGGTATGCTGCCTCCCCTGCATCGGCCCGCTGCAGATCAGTCCCTCGAACTCTGCCTGCATGATGATGTGCGCAAGGCGCTGGACATCGGTCATGATCCCGATGTCTGCCAGTATACTCTTCAGGTCCGGCCTCGTGAGATAATGGTGACCTTCGAGGGCTTTCTCAATCACAGCGTTGCTCTTCGAAAATAAAGTGGTATCAAGCCCGAGCTTCCGGTTGGACGCAGCCACTGCCGATTTTACCCCCGGGGCTGTCAGGGAGGTCATCCACCTGAGGTCCTCAGGCAGGATGAAATGCCAGGTGGGACGTAATACATGGACTCGGAGAATCTTTCCATCGTTATACGCATCCTCGATTGTCGCAGCGGTTGCATCCCTGATTCTGAGCCCGAGCGACCATATCGCAGCGGAGAAATCCTGGGCCTGGACCGCTCCGGAATGGGCTACCGCTTCAGCCGCGGTCGTGACGGTTGGTTGGCTGAGGCCTGAGTGGGAGAGGCGGAGGGAGGGGATCTCTTCCTGGGTCATCACAGGGGGGAGCTATCCACTTCAGGAATCTTCATTCTTCCGACCCGGAATTATTCTCTCCCTCTCTCTCCTCTCCGTAAAACCGAGCCTTGCCGGAAGAGAGTCACCCGTTGTAATAGTGCCGGTCAAATGTCTGGCGGAGGAACTCCTTTTTCCGGTGATCGCTCCCCTTTACCGGTGGCTTGAGATACCCGACCTCAGGGGTCTGGAGTGCCGGGCAGAACGGGCAGAGGGCGGAGTCGACGTCGTTTGCCTTGTCCCGGACAGGGCAGTAGTACGTTCCGTCAATGATCTCGACCTTGTCACCGCCGGGAAATGGTGTCCCGACCGGATGGCCGGGGATCTCCTGCACGAACATGCAAAAGCCGGAGAGAAGAAATTTCAGGAACCGGAGCCGGACCTGTTCCTCGTCGCCCGAACGACACTGGGAAGCGACCATCGTCCAGTATTCCGCAGCCTTCTTCCCCAGTGGTTGGGTCATCGGAGCGAAACTCCCCTGCTGCCTCATCAGCCGGAGTGCCTGGTAGGTCCCGTGGAGATGGGCGGTGATCGTCTCTTCCAGCTTTTTCCGGTATTCAGGGTTGATGTCCTGGATAGCACCCGAGAAGTTCCATCGCATCTGCTGGAGGTCCCGGGGCGAGTAGGAGAGAACGAGGTCGGCGATGGCCTGGCCGAGCTCACCACGGGTCTTCATCGAGCCAAGAGATGAGCATTGTCTGGAAATTTCTTCCCGGTTCATGGTCAGGGTCTCCGCAGATCAGTGTCGATCATGCCTCTCCTGTTAGGTATGCTGTCACAGGATTTCAGGTTTCAGATCCCATCAGTAATCGCGAAAACTTCACGGCAGTTTCAGATTTTGTTTCAATCGGGGAACAGGAACGATGTGGCAAATAGATGAGATTGCATCAGGCCTGGGACACTGCTGGAATGAAATATGAGAACGATCAGAGAAAGGTGTATGGGCAACACCTTGGACTGCTACCGATGCACTGTCTGCAGTTACCTCTACAATCCTGCGGTGGGAGATCCCGGTGCAGGAATCCCCCGGGTGTGTCGTTCGACGATCTTCCCGAGAATTGGGTCTGCCCTGAATGCGGGGTCGGCAAGGACCAGTTCGAGAGAGTAGAGGAATGATCCAGGTAAAACGCATCTATGATGCTCCCGGGGAGGGAGATGGCTTCCGCGTCCTTGTAGAACGGCTGTGGCCGAGAGGCATGCGGAAGGATCAGGCTGTAATCGACCTTTGGATGCGAGATGCAGGTGCAAGCCCCGCCCTCCGGAAATGGTTCGGCCATGATCCGGCAAAATGGGAGGAGTTCCAGGAAAAGTACTTCCACGAATTGTCCGGAAAACCTGATGTTATCCATCGCCTCGCCGAACTAGGCCGGGAACATCCTGTGATAACGTTCCTTTTTGCAGCAAAAGATGAGGAGCACAATAATGCGGTTGCCCTGAAAAAATATCTTCATATGAGAGGAGTTGAATGAAAGTCATCATCGACCGGTTGAATTGCGTCAGTTGTGGGACCTGCTGGGAGATCTGCCCGGATTTTTTTGAAGAGAACCCCGACGATTCCTTCAGCCAGGTGATCGAAAGATTCCGGATCGAAGGAAACAATGCAGGAGGGATTCCACCCATTGAACTGGAGGCGTGCACCGTTGATGCAGCCGATCTCTGCCCTGCATCGGTTATCTCGATCGAAGAGTAATGCGAACAGGGCAAGAAAGCGTTTAAAGCATTGATCGGGGAAATCTTCGTAACGGAGATTACAATGGATAGCGGGCGCGGGTTGTTATACTCCGGGACCTGTTATGGTTCGAAGAAAAGAACAGCCTGATCCGGGGTATTCCCTTTTTTCCAATCCAAGGCAGGGTATCATCGAACAGAGGCATCTGGAATGCTTCGAAGCAGCTGGCTGTAGCCCCTCACAAAAAAGATGTCCTTTGAGTGATTGAATTCCAGGAGAAATCCTGCAAATAAGAACCCCTCCCTCGCTTCCTCCCCTTGAGAAGCACCAATCAATGGTGGAATAAGAGCCCGGGATATACGGCTCCCCTTGGCACATGATGGAGAACCACCGTAAAACCGCATAAGCCGAGAACGCTCCCTGCCGGAATTGTGATGTTTATTTTACATAACTATGGTATAGGTACAGGACAACTCATGGAAATCCCCCACTGGCTGAAACGCGGACTTGCCGGGATCATCGGATCTGCAGGTCTTGCATACCCGGTCTGTGCTGCCATCTGCCCGAGAGGGAGGGGGTACTGCCCTTACCCGGGCAGCTGTTTTTTGTACACGGATGTCGATGCCAACGCCATCTGCGATTATACCCCCCGTTCGGTCACCACCGCCCCTACGGCAGCCAGCCCCACTCCTGCTGCCGCCCCGGTCCAGGTGGGAACCTCTTCCCCAGTACCAGTGCCGTCCACGCCTCCCCTCTCACAGGCTGCAACGGTATCCTCAAATGCCTCTGTTCCGTTCACCCCGGATGCAGGATTCTCTCTCCCGGATGGCCTGATCATGGG
>JAAYWH010000091.1 GCA_012516785.1 Methanomicrobiales archaeon | reverse complement strand
GTCCGGGGATCGAGGCCCTGGACGTAGAGCGGCAGAGGGGTGAGCGATCCTGCAATTGACTCGACCTCGTCTGCAACGACCACAGCCGTCATGTCTGACGGTGCAAACGACTGTTGTGAAGCGTCGACGGGAATGCCGGGGTCGACCGAGATGCCTACCAACGCAATGACGACCGCGACGAGCACAATCGGAACGGCAATTTTCACGACCCCGGATGAGATCGCGGTAAGACCGGTATCATAGACGGTCATGATGCGGTCTGCTATGGTGTTTCCGGGGGCCTTCGGGACGTACCCCAAAACATGGGCAAATGCCCCGAACCCAAAAAGCGCAGTGAGGTAGCAGCAGACAATCCCGAGGATCGAGACCAGCGCGAAGGTCCGGATCATGGGGATCGGGCTGATGAACATTGCCAGGAATCCGAGGCTCGTCGCCACGAGAGCTGTGAGGACTGCAGGACCCGCCGCGGTGATCGTCAGTGAGAGCGCTTCCTTCCGGTCGCGAACGCGGCACTCGTCGTCGAACCGCGAGTGGAACTGGACGGCGTAATCGATGCCGAGCCCGAGGAGAATGGGGAATGCCGCGATAGCCCCATCGTTCGCGGGTATCCCGAAGATGCCCATGACACCGAAGGTATAGAACAGCCCGAAAGTGAGGAGCACGACCGGGAGTATCCAGTATCGTATCTTGGACCAGAGGAGATATTTCATGACGAGCATGAGCACCATCGCGGCGATGACCAGGAGGACGAAGCCGATCATCATCGCAACGAAGATTTCAAAGTTAAGTGGTGTATTGCCGGTCACTTCGATTGATACCCCTGGCGGGAGGGTAGCCTGCGCGATGGTATTGACGACGACCGGTTCGATTACAAAGGATTTGTCCGTTGGCACCCCCTGGTCGATGAGGATATACCCGAAGAGGGTCTGCGGGTCGGGAACGAACTGCTGCCGCACGTCAGGGGGGAGGCTGTCAATTATTGCCTGGACTTCCGCACTTGTGCCAGGGATTACCCCCCCGTTGAACTGTGCAACCACATCCGCAAAGGTGGTCGTCGAACTGACCTCATCGATACGGCGGATCTGCTCCTCGAGAATGAGGAGGTCGGAAAGGAGCTCCGGGTCCGTGATATCTCCCGCATGAATCAGGAGAATATAGGTGTCCTGCATGTAGCGGGTGCTGTAGGTATCAAAGACAACCCCCTCGGGAGCGTTCTTGTCCATGTACTCGTCCGAGATCGTATAGGGCGGAATTGCCCCCATGAACACTACTGCCACGATGGCGAGGGCGACCATCGTTACGAGGACTGCTCGTGGAAACCGGTTCACGACGCCAGCAACAACTGCATATGGATTGATCCAACGCATGCCCGGTTCTGCCCTCCTGGATACTTGACAGTGTGTGGAAGAGCTACATTATTTCTTCTGTTTCGATCAAGACTGTCCGGAAGAGTAAGAGAGCCCGATCCGGGTCGAAGGCTTTGATGAGATTCATATTGTCTTCGACGAGGTCATCATACTCCATGGCCATGCTGGAGCGAAGCATCCCTGCACCGTTCTTGCAGATTCCGGAACTTCGTGATGACAGATAGGATGGATGGGTTTTCACTCAGTGGTTTAATTCTCGGCGGGTAGTTCCAGTTTTTCAGTTAATTCGATCAAAATAGACCCATTCTGTATCTTCCCATTCATGAGCTGATCATCTGGAAACTGACCACTATCCGATACTAAAAAATCCTGGTTTCAGGGGTTAGACTGACATTGCATGGTTCTCCCAAGATACCCTTATCTCACCGTTCTTCCCAGGAATATCATGCAAAACGACCACTTTCCTCTCCACATCCCGTTCAAACCATCGCCTTCGCTGGTGACCTGGTTCATCGTTGACTTTCTCCTCCTCATCGTGTTCCTAGGAATCGTGATCCTCCTCCCGATGTATCTGTCTTCAGCGATTGACACGGGCATCTTTCTTGGCATAATCGGAGGCCTTGTAGTGATAGTCATCCTGTTTGCCATCTGGACGAAACTTTACTACGAGAGGATGTGGTACGAACTCCACGAGGATGAGATGCGCTGGAAACGTGGGGTCATCTTCCGCCGGACCGGAATCGTCCCTTATAACCGGATCACGAACCTTGATATCAGGCAGGGCCCGGTGATGAGGAAGCTTGACATCTCGACCATCTCCATCCAGACCGCAGGGTATTCAGGACAGGCCCAGGCAGCCGAGATTCGTATCGAGGCTATTGTGCATGCCGAAGAACTCCGGGAACTGATCCGGAGCAAGGTAAGAATCTCGGTGGGCGGGGATGGTACAGGGACCGGGGGGAGGGCCCCTTCAGGGATAACGACAGAGACCCAGATTCTCGGTGAGCTGAAGGCCATCAGGGCGCTCCTCGAGAAAAAAATATGAGAATATCACTTGATGCCATGCCGGGGGGGAGATACCAAGGTCGTGAAAGATCCAGTGTGGTGTTAGACTGGTGAACCATGCCATGCGGGGGAGGGAAGCGTTGATACCTCCTCCAGGATATATTCAATAAACGAACAGCGAACGTATCCTAATTGAGTGTCATGGGAGGACCCGCGAACCTGGGAGTGGTGGTGAATGACTGACGGATGTTGCAGGAAGTCGTCCGCAGGAAAAGCAGTGATCTCAGGGCTGATTGGGATCCTCTTTTTCCTGTTTCTCTTGATCCTGCTCAGGTATTTTGCCGATCATATCTCCTGGCCTCTCTTCTCAGGTGTTGTCGATCTCCTGTATGCCAATGCAGCCCTGATCATTATCTTCTCGGTGCTCTTCATGTTTGGAGACATATTTGCCACCTTTCAGTTCCCGTTCAATCTCCCCTTCCCACTCTTCAATGCCGCTGCAAGTGTCCTTGTCATCTCGTTTATTCTCGCGATCCTGGCATTCATCGACTCCTTTTATGCGCTTGGCATCGGGGAAGTGCTCCCGCTATTGAAATTGATCCTGTACCCTCTCACCTTCATTGTTGTCCTGATCGCCGGGTATCTTTCCATCTTTTCGAAGCCTGAAAAGGAACCACCAGGAGATGCCACCGCAGCACCTGCCGTGGTTGACGAGGAAGAAAAACGGGAGACACCCTCATGGGAGCAGATCGGGGGAGAGTTCAGGCAGGCAGTGTACGATCTTGTTCACCGGATCCGTGATGAGCTGAACCTGAAGTAGCAGAAGTGTAACTAATACTGAATCGAGAAGCGAGGTCTTCAAATGATTCTTCATTGTGCGATCATCAGGAGAGCTATCTATTAAATACACATACATACACAGATATCTAATTATGGCAACCCGGACGATCAGCATAACCGAAGAGGCGTACGAGCGTTTGAAACGTCTCAAAAAGAATGAGAAGATGAGCTTCTCCGATGTAATTCTTGAACACTACCCAAAAAGACGTACACTCTCCGAAGTGATGTCAGAATTGGGAGATTGTTCTGAACTTGCAGACAGTATCGAGACGGCATCCAAAGAGATCCGGAATGCACGGTTCCGTGAAGTCACGATATGAGATGACCGTTGCTGACACATCGTTCATTATCGACCTG
>JAAYWH010000012.1 GCA_012516785.1 Methanomicrobiales archaeon | reverse complement strand
TGATCCCATTGAGAATGTCATGGATGTCCTGGAGCAGCACGGGATCAAGGTCGGACTTGTCGAGGCGAGCGAGGCCTTTGACGCCCTGACGTTCTATTACGATGACCGGACGCCGGTTATCGTCATCAACCGCGTGATGTCCGGAGATCGTCAGCGGTTCAACCTCGCCCATGAGCTTGGGCATCTTCTCCTCCGCTGCGAAGGGGACATCGACCCTGAAAAGGCGATGCAGCGGTTTGCCGGTGCATTCCTTGTCCCGAAAGCGATGGCGTTCATGGAGCTTGGCGACCAGCGGAACATGCTGGACCTGAACGAGCTGCAGGTCCTCAAGCAGAAGTACGGCATGAGCATGGCCGCATGGATCTTCCGGGCAACCGACCTTGGCATCCTTGCCCCGGAGACGGCCCAGCGTTACTGGATGTATTTCAAAAAGAAGGGGTATCACAAGGAAGAACCGTTCGAACCTGTCCCGGCCGAGAAACCGACTCACATGGTGCTGCTCACCCTCCGGGCCTTTTCGGAAAAACACATCACCATGTCACGGCTGAAGGAACTCCTTGGCAATGACAGGGAACAATTGAGTGAGTTGAGGTTGTTTGGTTCAGCATGAGTGAGCATCGGGTGCACTGCATCCTTGATGCAAATGTGATCTTCGATCTCCACGCGGGAGATATCCTTGAGTACCCGTGCTCCCTCCCCTATATTCTTCATACAACTGATTTTGTCCTTGATGAGATTGAGTCCATTTCCCTTTCCGAACTGGAAGGGTGTGGCCTTACCCTCGTAGAATTGCCATCAGAGATGGTGGTCGAGGTACACCGGCTCCGTCCCGAGCACCTTGCCCTTTCCCTTGCGGATCTCTCGGTATTCGTATATGCACACCATTCCGGGCACATGGTCCTTACCGGGGACGGTCCGCTCTGGACCTTTGCCCAGGAATCTGGGATCGATGTCCACGGGACGCTCTGGTTGCTGGACCTTCTCGTTGGACAGGGGATATTGACGAGACCGAATGCCTCCCATGCCCTGCAGAGGATGATAGAGCGGAAACGATGGCTTCCAAGGGCGGAAGTGCAAAAAAGGATCAAGGAATGGGGAAAGGAATGATAGGGATTACTCTTCAAATCGAATATTTGCATGAATCCATTTCAGCCAGCTCTTGACCGTTGATGCCCTTCGATAACGTGTAACCTCATTATACCGGATATCAAATTGTTGAATAAGATCAGAGATATCATCGATGGCAACAGAATCAACATTATATTGAGCATTATTAAGCAATTTGATTGAATATCTGTATGTGGGGCGCTTGAACAGTTGTGTTAATAACAGTGTATTCCTGCATCGCCGAGTCTTGCAACGCTGCAATTCCTGTCCTAGAGGGGTTAGCGTGAAGCGGCCTCTTGCTTCCCCTCGGCCAAGAAAGTCCAAATAGATTGCAGCGTTCGCATAATAATCTCCCTGTCGCTCGTCGAATTCAAAATACTCCGCGATACCTTCCTTCGTGCTCAACTCATCGTTGAACGACACAATTAGATCGATGATCTTATCTAAATCGTTAGCCTGGGGAAATGGAACGAAGTTTGGTTCAATCGCTTCAACCTGTGTTGCCTGAGCCAGGGCTTCGAAATGTATGGCCAATATTGGATCTTCGTCAACTGAATAGCACTTCGTTTTGATGATTTCCATATCACCATACTGTTCTCCGAATCGGAATTGGAACAGGTAAAACAATCCGTTCGAGAAAGCGAAGAATATCGGTATTACCGGCTTCCGGGTTTTCTGGGACCACTCTTTCCAGGGATAGAATAACTGGCGGATATGGAAATCTTCCCTTTTCCCGAGTTTTGCTTCAATAAGGTAGATACCCCGGGACCCCTCATAGCCCGAATCGATCTCTATTTGAACTCCCTCAATGGTAATGGTAGGACCATCCGGCAACGTCACCTGAAATGATCCCGATCGTGATTTCCCCCGAATCGTAAGTCTAAGATTCGTTTCACCAGTGAAACTTTTCAGAACCGATACGAGGTGGGCATAATCGATAGCCTGAAATTCACTGCTGATGGTCCCGAGGTTGAGCGTCTCGATCGAATCTGCTGATGATTCAGACGCATGGCGTTCAACCGGGATGGATAAAGAACCGGAATCGAGTGAAAAATAACTCTTTTTATGAGGATCTTTGAAAACAATATACTCCCCATTTGTTGTCGGTAATATCGATAGGTGGTTTCTTCGGAAGATTTCTGGCCGGGACTCGAGCGTGTCCTGCTTCGCCATGAGTCTCGGTTCCCGGCCTCCCACCTCCTTGAGAGTTACTGCAGACACATTTGCATATCCTTCTGTATTGATTCGTTCAAGGAAGTTCAATTCGGCAAAGACCTTGTTCCAGGCACTATCATTCTTCGAGGGCATACAACCTCAATAATTGGTGACGATAATCTCTTGTATCTCTCCTCGTTTTGTCCCGTCGCAGTTGATTACCCGTTTGGCCGGGACACGGTCGATGTGGTAGTCGCTGTAGAGAATGTCGAAAAAATCGTCATTCGGATTGATATTTTTCGGATCGGAATTGCTCAGGAGCAGTTTTGCGCCCTTCTTATCACATTTCACAAAGAATTCGGCAAGTCTTTTCTGTTCAGAATCATCAAACCCTCCTTTCGAGTATTGGGTAAACGACGAGGTTTCATTCAACGGCCGGTAAGGAGGATCGAAATATACGAAGGATTTCTGCGAGACTTTTGAATTAGAATCTGTGAAATCTCCCAGGTGAATTGTAGTATTTTGCAGAATTTGAGAATCAACTCTCAACAGGTCCTCATTCAGGATTTTTGGGTTTTTATAGCGGCCGAACGGGACGTTGAACTCCCCTTGGAAGTTCACCCTGTACAGGCCGTTGAAGCATGTTTTGTTGAGAAAAATGAGCTGTGACGCCCGTTCAATCCATTTCTTCTCGTATTTGTGGAAGTTGATGGATGGCTTGGCACGGTTGAATTCGTCACGTATTTGGTAGAAATAGTCCTTCTTCCCGGATTCATCTTTTGAAAAATATTCCTTTGAGATGCTGTCGGTGTGATCGATCAGATCTTCTACCTTGTTCTTCACTACCGTATAGGCAAGAATCAATTCTTCGTTAATATCGTAGATATGGCATTCCTTGAAATTGAACCTGCTATTGAAACAAAAGAAAACGGCCCCGCCCCCAACAAATGGCTCAACAAAGACCGGCAATTTCCCTTCTTTGAGCTCGGGAGGGATACGTTTTGTGAACTCGTCAAGTAGTTGAGTTTTGCCTCCTGCCCATTTCAAAAAAGGTTTTGCAGACGATTCGACCATACGATGGTTCCTAGGTTCTTTCTTGTTATTCCAAAGATATAGATTCCAGTGTTTTTAGTTGTACCGATAGGGAGTGAAAGTATACCCCGTGCCACCTACCCACACACTTCCTTCACCTTCTCCGGGTCATACCGCAACGCTATCTCTCTTGTTCTTCCTCTTTGGTTCAGATGGGAGAGCTCCACCAACCGCATCTGGTCGAACTTCCGGAGCTTTTCATAGAATCCGGTATAGCTTATTTTCATTTTTGCAGTCGCTGATTCATAGACTGCCCCAGATGTCAGGTAGGTATCATTATCGCTCGCCATATCCGCGATCTGATAGAGCAGTGTCTTCTCATCTGTGGTGAGAGCCCGGACCGAAGAAGAGAGATGGACGTATTTCGAGATTTCGTATGCTTCGAGAACATCTTCTTCCAGGATAGCTGTCCGTCCTGCCCGCTCGGCAGTCAACGCACTCTGCTTCACCAGGTCCAGCCCTACCCGGAGGTCCCCGCACCGCATCGTCTGCTCGATAATCAGGTTAAACATTGACTCCGGCACGACGTTGGGATAGAGGCCTTTCCGGATCCGATCCTTCAGGATCTCGGAGATCTCCTCTTCGGTGTAAGGAGCGAAGTAGACTTCCTTGAGCTGGAGGACCGACAGCACACAGGGATCGAGTTCCTGGGGAAGATGGACATCCATGCTGCTCATTGGGAGGAGGACCCCGGTCCTGGCGTTAGGAAATTCTTCATAAAGCCGTAGGATAGTGTAGAGAATTTCGTTCAGGACCTTGTTAACAAGAAGATAATTGGCGTCGTCCAGGCAGACGGAGAGCACGATTCCTTTCTCGCTCAGGGTCTTCCCGACATCATAGATAAGCTTCCGCACCGGAGTCCCTGTCGGAGGTGGCTGGTGGCCATGCAACTTTCCGTAGATCTTTGCAAAGACGGCAAATTTGGTGTGCTCGGTTTGGCAGTTCACATAGACCGGGACCAAGAGCCGGGTTGTTTCCTCGACTTCAGAAAAGATCCTTCTGACAGCAGTGGTTTTTCCTGTTCCCGGGAGCCCTCGGAGGGCCATGTTGAGTGGCCGACTGCCATGGAGGCCTGGCTGCAGGGCAAAGGCAATATCCTTCAGCTGGGACTCCCGGTAATTGAATTCTTCAGGGATGTGATCGATCTCGAATAAATCACGGTTGCGAAAGAGCGTTTCATCGGAGTAAAGATATTTTTTCATCGTAAACGATCACTCTCAGCCAGAGGCCATATAGGCATGAACCAGGGAAACTGAAAGTGAAATACCATAAAAGATACGCATTCTGAATCTCTGTTTATTTCTTCCAGAATTACAATTTATCACCAATTAACGGATAAATTTACATTCTGCCCGCTTGATACAGTCACGCCCAAATACTCCTTTTCTCTTTATATACTCACGTCTACCCGAGATCCCGGGAAATCCGTAGACAGGAGTATCAGCATGGGAGATTTCGTCCAGCAGACCAATGTCAAGTCAGCCGTCAGGGCACTCACTACCCCGATC
>JAAYWH010000090.1 GCA_012516785.1 Methanomicrobiales archaeon | reverse complement strand
TTGACGATGTTTCATGCCCCGGAGCGGGCGCTCCTTCTCACTGAGACTGCTGCATTCACCGGGCTCATAGCAGTGGGATCCTGGATATCTATTCCATTCGTTCCCGTTCCTTTCACGCTGCAGACACTGTTCGTTCTCCTCTCCGGGGCTGTCATGAAGCGCTATGCCCTTTTGCCCACAGGATTATACGTCCTGATGGGCTTCATCGGTATCCCTGTTTTTCATAATGGGGGTGCAGGTCTGGGGATCCTGCTTGGGCCCACAGGAGGGTATATCCTTGGATTCATTCCTGGTGCATGCATCACAGGAATTTTTTTCGAACGTTGTGAACGATCTGCAAGGCTCCTAGGCATACTGTTCGGAGATGGGTGCATTTTTCTTTGCGGCATCGCATGGCTGATTCTCTCCACCGGGCTCTCTCCCTCTATCGCATTTCTTGTCGGAGTGCTCCCTTTCATTCCTGGTGACGTAGTGAAAGGATATGCGGTCTGGGTTATCGGAGAGCGCCTGGATAAGGTGAATACAATGAAGAGAGAAGAGGTGCCTGGCACATGATCGTTGTCCGGAACTTAGTCTTTCGAAGGCTCTCCATCCCTGAACTCACGATACCCCCAGGGTATGTGTCATTGATAGGTCCAAACGGCAGCGGGAAGACGACGTTTCTCCGGGTGCTTTCGGGTGTCCTGAAACCTGCAGAAGGGGCTGCCCTTATCGATGGTACGCCACTCCGGGAACGCCGTATTGGTTTTATAAATGAGTATCCCGACAGAAATATACTTTTTTCACGGGTTTCAGACGAGCTGGCATCAGCGCTGCGATTTTCTCATCTCCCTTGTGAGGAGATTACCCGGAAAGTGGACCTGACTATTGAGCGTGCAGGGCTCTCCCACCTCGCTGATCGGTATATCCATACTCTCTCAGGAGGGGAGAAGGTGCTGGTAGCACTTCTTTCGGCTACTATCCATTCACCGGAAGTGCTCCTTCTGGACGAATTTGATTCACACCTTGACGAGCATGCAGTTGATGCTGCAGAACAGGTCATCAGCAGTTCTGGAGCAGTATATGTAATACGATGTACCCAGAATATGGACATTGCGTCCCGGTCTGAGACTTTGATCGCCCTTTTTAATGGCCGGATCCGTTCAATTGGTGCTCCTTCTGAAGTATTTTCCGCGCTTTCCGGGACCTGTTATGTCCCATTCGCATGGAGGTCTCGGGTTGAAACTGGTCCTTGACAGGATCATCATGAAGCGGGGATCTTGGTCCTGCGCCGCTGATGGTATCCTGGTTCCGGGGATTCACCTGATAACAGGGAGGGTAGGATCAGGGAAAACGACTCTCGCCGAGCTCATCTGCGGGCTTCTGGAACCAACATCCGGGGAGCTCGTCCTTGATGGGATCTCATCCTGGATGCTCTGCCAGCAGTTTCCTGAATACCATGTCATCGGAGCAACGCTGGAGAAAGAGGCCCAATCATATGGTATTGTTCCGGAATTAGCGCTTGATAGAGCTGGATTGACCGGAAGGGGTGGGGAAGATCCATTCTGCCTTTCCCGCGGGGAGCTCCGGAAGTTCCAGTTCTCATGCCTCTCACTGTGTGACCGGGATCTGTTTGTTTGGGATGAACCATATAGTGCCCTTGATTGCCGTCAGAAGCAAAGAGTGGCACAGCACCTTTCAACCCGCTCTTCTGGGATCACAATACTATTCACCCACGAACAGCGTTATTTCCCAAAGACCGATTACCTCTGGGAGATGTGCGATGGAGTCCTCAAATACGTTGGAAAAGTGCCTGAAGCACTTCCCTGGTGGGAGCATGCACCCTCTCATATCCGGTTTCTCATCGGCAAAGGGGTAATCCCGGCAAACCTGACTGAAGAGGATTTGGGGGAAGCTCTGTGCAGGATGCAAGGCTGAGGCTCTTCTCGGTGCTCCTCCTTTCTGCGGCTACCTACCTCAGCGTAGCAGGAGCACTGCTCACTTTATTCTGGCTTTTTCTCTACCCAGGATCTCTTGTCTCCACCGTCAAGTCAAAGGCATTGTATATTCTCCTCCCTTTCACCGGAATCGTCGCTCTGGTCATGCAGATCATAGGGGAGAATGGAATATCGTACTTTATCCGGATTGGCATCCTCCTTCTCCTCGCGTTCACGATATTCCAGGGCTGGACCCCGGGGGAGTTCCTTGATCTGGCAGTCTGGCTCTTTGGCACAGGGATCGGATTCGACATCGGGCTCGCTATCGAATTAACGATTCAAGGAATCAAAGATGCTGACCAGGACTGGTCTCGTGTCCTCACCGCTATGAAGTTGAAGGGGATGCATCCCGAATTTTGGAACCTGGCTTCTATCGGATTCCTGATGATTCATCTCCGCCTGTTACGGGCGGATGACCAGGCAGATTTGCTCACTACCCGAGGATACAAATCAGGGGGAAGCTGCTGCCCGCATTTCGAGCCATCAAATCGTGACATAATTGCGTCATTGTGTGCAATTCTCATTTTACTCGTTTCTTTTACGGCGGTTCGTGATATTTTTATACTTATGATGTAAAAGATTTAAAGGTTTGAAAAAATTCCTCCTTTATCATCGAGCCGGAGTAACCTGATGTCCACAAGACTGCTGATCACTGACACCACCCTGCGGGATGCCCACCAGTCCCTGATTGCCACACGCATGAAGACCGAGGACATGATCCCCCTTGCCCGCACTATCGATAAGGTTGGATTCTTCTCAGTGGAAGCATGGGGTGGAGCCACATTCGACTCAAGCATCCGGTACCTTGCAGAGGATCCATGGGACAGGGTGCGGATGCTCAAGGAAGAGCTGAAGCACACCCCGATACAGATGCTCCTCCGTGGACAGAACCTTGTCGGATACCGTCATTATCCGGATGATGTCGTTGACCGTTTCGTCACCCATGCCTATTCGGTCGGCGTAGATATCTTCCGCGTTTTCGATGCCCTGAATGACATCAGGAACATGAGGGAATCAATGAAGATGGTGAAGGAGGTGGGGGCACACCTCCAGGGCTCAATCTGTTACACGACGAGTCCGGTCAACTCCATTCCTGGGTTCATCGAGATGGTCAAAGAACTGTATTCTCTTGACTGTGACTCCATCTGCATCAAGGACATGGCGGGACTAATCATGCCCCATGCGGCAAGGGATCTTATCACCGGGATCAAGGATGAGATAGATATCCCGGTCGATCTTCACAGCCATTCCACAAGCGGCATTGCTTCGATGAGTTACCAGGCGGCAATCGAAGCCGGGGTGGATATTGTTGATACCGCGATGTCCCCCTTCGCGCTTGGGACCTCCCAACCTCCGACTGAAAGTGTCGTGGCATCACTCAAAGGGACCTCCCGGGATCCAGGACTTGATCTTCATCTGCTGCTCGACGTCAGGGATATCTGTAGCAAAATGAGGGAAAAATACGGGGGGATACTGGATCCAATATCAGAGCGGGTCGATAGTAATGTCCTGCTATACCAGTTACCAGGCGGCATGATATCAAATCTCGTCTCGCAACTGAGAGAGCAGGATGCTCTCGACAAACTGGATGATGTTTTCGCTGAAGTACCTCGGGTCAGAGCAGATCTTGGCTATCCTCCCCTGGTGACCCCCACCTCGCAGATAGTGGGAACCCAGGCAGTACTGAATGTGCTCCTCGGAGGTGACCGGTACCGGAATGTTACGAACGAGGTGAAGGACTATGTCCGTGGGCTCTACGGAAAACCCCCCGCTCCTATCAGCGATGAGGTCAGAAAACTCATTATCGGAGATGAACCGGTTATTACGGTCCGGCCCGCTGATCTTCTGGAACCGGTATTCGAA
>JAAYWH010000089.1 GCA_012516785.1 Methanomicrobiales archaeon | reverse complement strand
GTGTTCTGATAGATCACCTCAATTACCTGTTTATCTCCCGCGATTATCGGTCTGGGATTTCCTGTTACCACAAAGCTGATCTTGCCATAGACAGGTATCCCGATGGTTGTCATCTTTGACGTCATCGGGGATCCTGATTCGTCTTCATAAACAATGTAGACATCCAGCGGATAACTCTGGCCACCAGCCTCGCTTGATATCGAGACTTTAAATCTCGGGTCAACCGTTCCATTGATTGGAAAATCGCCAATAAAGATACTACTGTCGGTCGGAATTATGGGGCTGTTGCCGTTTCGGGCAATCTTGACAATAGCTGATGACGCGTTTACATGGCCGATATTCTTCAAATGCATCACCAGATACCCCTCATTTCCAGCATTCAGATGCTCGGCACTGAAGGATTCCACCGCAACAAATGCTTCGGGTTTTATTGTGATAGGGAGGTCGATAGTCTCGTTCACTTCCTTATACGTATAGGTAATACTGTCCTGACCGTACTGTTCGGCATTTCTCAGATACGTATATTCAAGAACGAGGGGGAGAATATATGCGCCCGCGGGTGCATTTTCATCTACCTTTGCCAAAAACGTGACCTGCACACTTTTTCCCCCTCCTATATCCCCTACCAGCTGGGGATCTGATTTGATGGTCAGTGGTGCATCGCCAGGAAGAAGGGTTGCCCGTACCAGCTTCGCGGTATTGGGCAGGTCATCCCTCTCAACAATCCCGGACTGAACAAACTTGATGTCGATGAGCCCCCTGTTTTCAACATTTACTTTGAAGGCTGCATCCTGCCCAGGTGAGAACTCGTTTGTCCCGGCGATAGCTGCTGTGATATCAGGTCCGCCAGACAAATACTTTGTCCCGGCCATTGCCGGAGAGGACATTAGAGCAATAAAAACCACCAGAATTACAAAACGAGCGATTTTCATAATATTTCACTTGTTGTTATTATGATAACAACATTTAATAGCGGAACCTATTTATATGTATTTAATGGCTGAACCGGCTGCTCAAACGGTGGCACTAGCGGAATCACTAAAATCCCTGGGGCTTACAAAATATGAAGCGCTGGTATATATCGCCCTTCTCCAGGCATCAGAGGCCACGGCAACCGAGATACACGAGATCTCGGGAGTTCCCCGCGCATCGGTCTACCCCGTGCTGGAACGCCTTTCCCAGAAACAACTGGTATCAGTCTCAAATACCTCTCCCAGACGATTTAATCCTGAACGCCCGGATGATGCGATCGAAAGTCTACTCAGCTCGGTTGAGCATGATGCTGCCAGAGCCAAAACGACCCTGAACCGGATCTATTCCCAATCGGTAAGGAGAGCACGAGGGGATCAGGAATTGATCTGGAGCATCCATGGTGGTGATCACATCCGACTCCGATTACTGGAGATGCTCCAAGCAGCCGATGAGAATGTTCGTATAATCTTTTACTGGGACCATCTCAAGGGAGAACTGGTTGAGAGACTGCTCTCTCTCAAAAAAGAGGTGAAGATTGATATAATCACCGATGGCTGGTCCGGACCTGTTCCAGGACAAATTAATGTACTGGTGAAAGCCCCCCCAATGGAGATTCAGAAAGAACCGGTGACAAACTGGCAGGCCGGGTGTGTTTTTATTGTCGATAAGAAAAAAGCAATGGTGGTGATGGGTTCGAAGGACGAGGGATTCACCGCGCTCTATTCAGAATCCGTGGGATTCGTCCGTTTTTTTACCATGTACTGGAATTTTTTTCTGAACTGGGGATAACAAACGGTCAATAATCGAGTATTTCTGACATGGTCCCAATATCAAGCAGCCCTTTTATTGCATGAATCGTCACATCAATTCCTGCTTCCCTGATGGCGGCCATCGGATTGGTGCCACCCAATGCCACAATTCCCATATACTGGGGGCTGACCTGGACTCCAAG
>JAAYWH010000088.1 GCA_012516785.1 Methanomicrobiales archaeon | reverse complement strand
TTCAAGCAGGTGACAGATGCCCTCGAATCGATCAAGGAGGGCAACGGTGGCACCAAGGGAGTTGCTATCATCGTAAGTCCCTCGGTACCCGGCCAGTACGAGGCATGGAGTGCATCGGTGACCAGCGGGTTCTGGGACCCGGTCAAGAACACCCAGGAAATGGCTACCGGGGATGCATACTGGGTATTCATGGCAAACCCTGCAACCTATGCAGGATTTGAGATTACCCCGTTCTACTTCCCGGCCGAGACCATCCACACAATCCATGCATAGGAAAAAGGATAGACGTTGCTCATCGAGAGAGGGGTAAAAACCTCCCCCTCTTTCCGGGCAGGAGGATTGATCAATGAAATCTCATAGAAAGACGGGGTGGTTCTCTCTGCTCGGTCTGCTGCTGATCCTTGCAATCGTTACGATATCACCAGCAGTGGCAGCTCCGATACTTCCACATACGTTTTATGGGAATGTTACGATCGGATCGCAACCGGCCCCTGTCAACACTCACATCACTGCAAGTGTAACAGGCGGTGGGGGAGATTTGGTCACTACGATAGTTGGGGAATACGGAATTCACGATTTCAATACCCTTGAGGTACAACCCTCCGGGGAGGATGCCGCGATCACGGGAGGAGCCCCCATATCGTTCTTCATCAACGGTGTCAGGGCTGAGGTACGGGAAGGGGGGAAATCCACCTGGTCGGCCAGCTATCCATTTGCGAGCGGTGTGGATACCAACCTCGATCTCCGTGTAGGAGGAACAGCCCCGACAACCGTTCCAACAACCGTCCCGACTACCGTACCTACCACAGTCCCAACAACGGTACCTTCAACCGTCCCGACTACCGTACCTACCACAGTCCCAACAACGGTACCTTCAACCGTCCCGACTACTGTGCCTACTACTGTGCCAACAACCGTCCCGACTACCGTACCAACCACTGTGCCAACCACAGTTCCAACTACCGAAATACCGGCCTTCCCCTATTACATCAGTGCTACCGCAGGACCAAATGGTGCCATCACCCCGTCAGGCTCTGTTTCCGTGATCAGTGGTGCTGATCAGTCCTTCACGATCGTACCGGCAACCGGATACACCATCGATCAGATCCTTGTCGATGGAACCCCGGTTGCGAAAACCCCGGTTTACACCTTCAATGATGTAGCGGCGGACCATACCATTGTGGCCTCCTTCAGGGAAGGGTCGCCTGAATACTTTACCGCAGAACTCGGAAACGGGTGGAATCTCTTCTCAACGCCTATCCTGCTCGGATCAGGTTACCAGTACCTTGAGAATATATTCCCCTCCAGTTCACTCGGGAACATCGATGTGATCCTCGGGTGGAATGGATCCGCATGGTTCATCCCTGGTTACCACTATGAGCTGGCGCCCCTCCACGCCCTCTATGTCAAAGTCGACGATTCGGCTACCGCATATCTCTCTCCCTCCGATGCAATCACGGTGCCTCCCGTCCGCTCCCTTGTGAAAGGATGGAACCTCATCGGGCCCGCACCTGACTATCAGGAGGGTGGATTTTCAGCACGACCCGTAGAAGATACCCTGGTCACCGCTTACGGGGACCAGGAAAATCCCGGCTACCTTATCGTGATCAGCCCGGGTGTTAACCAGCCCGGCTGGTCATATGTGCGCGATGCGATGTCAGTTGACCTCCTTCCTTACAAGGGATACTGGGTATTTATGGAAAATCCGGAAACTCTTGCCGGATTCTCCACTACCCCGATTTTCTGAAGGGAAGATGTGAAAAGAGTAAAATAAAAGAAGGAATTACCCTTTTTTTACAGACTGCCGTGATACCATGAAACCACAGAGAATCAGCATTCTATCAGTCCTGCTCGCAGTATCCATGATCCTGCTCGTGGGCACTGCTGCTTCTGCAGAAGAGACCGCCGTCCAGCCACAACTCCCCCATGCTTTTTATGGATCGGTCGAGGTCGCAGGAAGTCCTGCGAATGCAGGAATTTCTGTTGAAGCGGCTGGCATTGGGGTTCGTTCAAACGTCACAGGAAACCCGGTGGACACGCTGCCGGATGGAACCTATGGGAAGGCGAATTTCACTGCACAGAAACTCATTGTTCAGGGGAACATAGCAGCAGGGACATCCCTCCATTTCTATGTCGGTGGACTCCTGGCCGAGGTTTATGATGTTGCAGCCGGCGGACCATGGAAGGAGACCTTTCCTTTCGAAGCCGGAGGAGAGACGGAGTTAAACATCCGTGTCGCTTCTCAGCCGGGTGCCGGACAGACCAGGGTACCAACACCTACCCAGACTGCGGGAATCGTGACGAATAACCAGGCGGGAGCCTCCTCCTCATTGTCATCAGGCACTACCTCCTCAGGTACTGCCCAGGGAGGGGCTACGCTTCCCCAGGTTCCTTCATCTCCGGGTCAGCAAACAACTGCGGTCACCACCCAGCAGGTCCCTTCAGGAACTATACAACCAGGAACAGCCGGTCCAGGACAGGGTATGCAGGAGGTGCCCACCCTGGTGACAGGGGCTGCCCCTGCACATGATCCCGTCTCACTTGCTCCAACGGGAACTATGCCAATGTATGTTGCCGGAGCGATATTGCTCATCCTGATAATCGCCGGAGGAGCATATTACTTCGTCTCCCTGAACAGAAAAGGCACTGAAGAGACAACATCCGATCAGGCAAAAGAACCCGAAGAGAAGAAAGACTGATACCTTTTTTCCAATGAAAATGCCTCCGGCATTTTCATTCTTTATGTTCGAACGAACAGCCTTTATCAATGGCAAACATGAAAATGTATCCGGTATTTTCATCTGATTTGCTCGGGTGCCTCAGGTGAATCAGGGGACTCTTTTTAAGACTACCCGTAAGCTCCGGGACCCCGGTTTCACCTCGTCTCATCCCCACCAAAAAGTACCCTGGTATCATGGGGACGATGCAAATGCCATGGAGCTTTGTTGTCCTACCGGAACTATCCTATGATTTTATAAACCGGACAGGAATACTCCAATTAAAACGGGCAGGATTGGATCGTAGGAAAACGAGTCCGGATCAGCCCGGTATCAGATCAAAAGATGTATCTCATCGTCATCAAGGGCCCGCATCAGGGTATACACGACCGGAAAAGAGATAACTGACAATAGGGATACTGGTAGTAAAACTAGACACTTTAGTAAAAAGAATATAACCAATTGTCAATTATACATTACAATACCATGGAGATGAAATGAAGAGCCGATATCGATGGCGGGTACCGCTGCTGCTGCTGCTGTTCCTGCTGGTTCTCTCACAACCTGGGACCGGGACCTCTGATGATTCGGCACAAAATGGTGCGGGAGTGTCCCTCTCTCCTATCAATCCTGTATTTACTCAGTATCTCAACGATTTTAGGTCCCGACTGGATCTCTCCTCTTCTTCTGGGAATGCACTTGGTCTTGTCCCTGCCACAGTCGATCTCTCCCACCTGACCGGTACACAGATTTCTGATTTCAGCACCCCGACCTCCACCGATACCAGTAATAGTGCACCTGTCCTCTCGCTACGTGATTCGACATCGTCCACTGAAATCACTTCGTACGCTTTACCGGGCAGCTATGACCTGAGAACCCAGGGCAGGGTGAACGGGGTGCAGGACCAGGGAGAGTGTGGAAGTTGCTGGGCGTTTTCAACATTTGCCTCCCTTGAATCAGGCCTGAAGCCTGAACCATGGGATTTCTCTGAGAATAACATGCGAAATTCGCATGGATATGACCTCTCTTCGTGCCAGGGAGGAAATGCTCAGATGGCAACTGCATACCTGGCACGATGGAGCGGCCCACTAAAGGAATCGAGCGACCCCTATACCGGAATCTCGAAAAGTGCTTCATCCGTCACCGCTCCCAATTCCGCATCGGTGAAACACATTCAGGAAGTCCTCTTCATCCCGGCAAGGAGCGGATCGCTCGATAATCAGAACCTGAAAAAGGCACTCACAGAGAGAGGTGCAGTGTATTCCACCATCCGATGGGAGGAATCCTCTTACCGCCCCGCAACGGCAAGTTATTATTATTCAGGAAAATCCCAGGAGAACCACGCGATAACCATTGTAGGATGGGATGACACCTATGATCGCTCTCACTTTGCCTCGACACCTCCCGGCGATGGGGCTTTTATCGTAAAGAATTCATGGGGGAGCGACTGGGGTATGAACGGGTATTTCTACGTGTCATATTATGATACCGTTATTGGAAGGGATAACGCGTTCTTCAGTGCCGAAGACAAGGGGAACTACGACCAGATCTACCAGTACGATCCGCTTGGGTGGGTGGTCTCCTACGGGGACAACAGCGATACTGCCTACTTTGCCAACGTTTTCACATCACTGTCGGCAGAAGATCTTGCTGCGGTGAGCTTCTATACCCCCTCAGCAAATTCAAAATACCAGGTATCGGTCTATACAGGAATACAGAGCAGTCCAGTCTCGGGTTTATTGGAATATTCACAATCCGGGACTATCGTGATACCAGGCTATCACACCATTGATCTCTCCATTCCAGTCCCGTTGCAGAAGGGAGAACGATTCTCGGTCGTCGTAAAGCTGACGACTCCGGGATACCAGTACCCTGTCGCAATTGAGTATCCCTACGGCGGCTTCTCTTCCGGGGCAAGCGCCTCTTCCGGCCAGAGTTTTGTCAGTACGACCGGAACGCTCTGGACCGATCTCACATCGATATACAAGAATTCAAATGTCTGTCTGAAGGCATTTACCACCAAAGGTCCGGATTCGTCAGTCCCGGTACCGACGTCCAGCCCGACTCCCCAGCCATCCTCAGGTGGGATAGACACAAGGTCGCCATCAATATCCATCACCTCACCCCGGGCATACAGTACAATTGCTCCTGGTTCCTCCGTGCAGGTGGCATGGACTGCAATCGACAACGTGGCAGTTGCAGGAGTTGATATCGGGTACTCCAAGGATAAAGGAAAGACATGGGTGACGGTTGCCCGGAACCTTGTCACATCAGGGACTTATTCTCTGGGTGTTCCCTCGGATGTATCAGGGACCTTCATCATCCGTGTGACGGCGCGGGATACTGCAGGAAACGAGGGATCTTCAACAAAAAGCTGTATGGTAAAATCATCCTCTCAAATGAGAGGATCCGTACTTACTACTGCTCTTGTCCCGGTCGATACGGTTACCACGTGCGTGTCCCCTTCTCCTGCCCTTGCGATGGATACCAGTATTCCGACAATCGCGATCTCATCGCCACCCCCTTACCGCTCAATAATGCCCGGAACTACCCTCCAGGTGATCTGGCATGCAACCGACACGGCCGGTATTGCCGGAGTTGATATTTGGATCTCAAAAGAGTACGGCCGCTCATGGGAGACAGTGGCGAAGAACCTTGCCCCCTCAGGGACATATCCTTTGAATGTTCCTGCTGATGTTTCCGGTACCTTCCTGATTCGTGCGGTGGCATGGGACAATGCCGGGAACGCGGGATCATCGATACGGAACTGTATCGTGAGCACCTCCTCTCCTCATGCGGCTGATCAAGGGATGGAAGGATCAGCTGCCCTGATCCCACCCCTCTCTCCTCTTTCAGATTTCCAGGGGTATCCACGCCTTGCAGAGATGCAATACCGTTAAATTCGTGCGACTCCTCTCTTCTTTCCTCTGTTCCCTCGCGTGAGAACCCCCTGAAAAATCGACAATTCAGCGATCATCAACCCATGAGGCACAATCAGCGCGGGAGTGGGGATGTGAAAGACGGGAGGCAACGAGGTATCTGCCAGGCCATCAGGTTCCGGCAGTGAAAGGTTCAAACTGAACAACGACCAATGATATTCCTGACGAATGGAAACGTTCCCAGCTTCCGGATGCAGGTTCTGCCACGAAGGTGCAAAGATGGTCCTCTTCATCACGGGAGTATGCCATCGCTCCTGCTGGTACTGCCCGCTCTCCCGTGAAAGAAAAGGAAAGGATCAGGTGTATGCCAATGAACACCGTATCTCCAGCCCTGACGAAGCAATCGCCGAAGCAAGGAACATGCGTGCAAAGGGCACCGGCATCACCGGGGGAGAACCCCTCGGGGTTCCTGACCGGGTACTCAGCTATGCCAGACGATTGAAAGAAGAGTTTGGGCCAGGGCACCATATCCACCTGTATACCTCCTATGCACCCTCAGAAAAGGAATTATCGGAGTTCCTGGGTGTGATCGATGAGATCCGGATGCATCCTCCTGTCAGCTGCTGGAAGGAGATTGGAACAAGTGAATACCTCAGGTCAGCGGAGGTGGCATCTGCCATGGGTTTCGAGACAGGATTCGAAGTGCCCGCGCTGCCTGAAATTGACCTGCTGATCCCGGCTCTTTCCCATCTCCACTTCCTGAACATCAATGAGCTGGAATGGGGAGAGACCAACGCCCATGAGATGCGAAGGCAACACCTCGCCCTTGAGGATTCGATCCATAACGCGGTTGAGGGATCCCGCGCCTGGTGCCGGAACATCGTTAAGAATGAAAATGTCTATTTCTGCAGCTCTGCCTTCAAGGATTCGGTTCAGCTCAGGAACCGGCTCATCAGGACAGCGGAGACCACGGCTCGTCCTTTCGATGAGATCAGTGACGATGGGACGATCATCTACGGGAGGATTGAAGGTGCCCTTTCAGTCCCGGAGGCCGTCCGTGAACTCGGGCCTGGAATGTATGAAGAGCAGGAGGGAGCAATTGAGACGGCCTGGTGGATTCTGTTCGAACGAGGGGACGAGATAGAAGGGACAAAGTGTATTATCGAGCGGTACCCGAACCGCGGTATTATCGTCGAGGTGACCCCCCTCAGATGATCAGGGATCTCCTCGAATCGGTGTATGAACGATCCCTGATGGCCCAGATACGGCATATACCCCACCATGTGGCAATCATCCAGGACGGAAACAGGAGGTTTGCGACATCACGCGGACTTATACGGAAGGAAGGGCATCGTGCGGGAGCAGATCGCACCGAGAAGGTGCTTGAATGGTCCCATGACCTGGGGATACAGCACATCACGCTGTATTCGTTCTCGACCGAGAATCTCTCCCGCGACGGGGAAGAGGTAAAAGACCTGTTTGACCTCTTCAAGGACCGGTTCAATCGGGTGGTGACCGATGAAAGAGTTCACCGGGACCGGATCCGGGTAAGGATGGTCGGGGACAGGGCGCTCCTCCCTGATGATCTCATCTCTGTCATCACCCGGGCAGAAGAGGCAACCCGGGAGTACGATTCGTACTATCTCAATGTTGCACTGGCCTATGGCGGCAGGAACGAGATCGTGCGGGCAGCACGGGAGATCCTGGAAAAAGTGACCTGTGGCCATCACACTCCAGAACAGATTGATGCCGCGCTGGTGGAGCGGCACCTCTGTGCAAACCATAACCTCCCCCCCGTCGACCTTGTCATACGTACCGGAAACGAATGCCGCACGTCAAACTTCCTCCCCTGGCTTGCAAACGGCCATGAATCTGCGGTTTATTTCTGCGCCCCCTTCTGGCCGCTGTTCAGGAAGATCGATCTCCTCAGGGCGATCCGGGTATATTCGCAACGGCGTGATGCTCTTGCGGCCTGAACAGAACCCCCTCTGCTATTTTCCAAATTTTCTGACCCTTGCCTGGTAATCGCGGAGTGCACGCAGAAAGTCAATCTTTCGGAAGAGGTCCCAGTTGACATCTGAAAAGAACAGCTCTGAATAGACTGACTGCCAGATCAGGAAGTCAGTCAGGTGAGAGCCCCCGGTCTTTATCACGAGGTCCGGAGCATAGGGGAACGCGAGGTATTTTTCAAATGTCTGTTCCGACACTGATTCCGGGGATTCCCCCACTTCGGCCATCTTCCGGATACACGAGACGATCTCCTCCCTGCCGCTCTTCCCCACCGCCACGCAGACGTCTACACCATCTCCGAGCGTTTCGGTAGTCTCACCGATGTGGAGGTGCAAGCGTGCATGTTCCCCTACCTTTCGTATGAGGGGGAGATAGGGCTCTATCTGCGCGGGATCAGGGGTGCTGATATGGAATGTGAGCCCTTGTATTGCGGGAAAAGGAAGACCTCCATCACCGGTAACGTTCCGCTTATCTCTTACAAAATGGCCGTTGACAAACAGGCACCAGCTCGTGACGTCATTCAGTTTCCCGGGTGAAGCCTGCAGGTCTGATGCAGTTATCATGAAACAGATATGCCCTGGCAGGACCTCTATTCCGCGGAGAAGAATCCATTCGTATATCCGGCGAATCATTCCACCCACTCCAGGAGACCGGATCCATTCAGGGTATTGAGGATGTCCTGCCTCGATGCCCATCCCCTCCGGCAGGTAGTAACGCCGTACTCCATATGCAGCAGTTCAACCTTTTCATGGGCATCGGTACCGATCGCAATCCTGACCCCTTTCTCCACCGCCTCCCGGATATATCCGTCATCAAGATCGATCCGGTACGGAGATGCGTTGCATTCAAGAGCAGTTCCGGTCTCTCTGGCTCTTTCAATCACTCTGCTCATGTCAACCGCATACCCCTGCCGCTTCCCAATGAGGCGTCCGGTCGGGTGCCCGATGATATCCACGTGGTCATGCTCAATGGCGGCGAGAATGCGTCGGGTGATGATATCCTGTGGCTGTGAAAATCCTGAATGAATTGATGCAATCACGATCTCCAGGTCACTAAGGGCCCGGTTTGGCAGCCCCAGGGTGCCATCGGCGAGGATATCGACCTCTACCCCTTGGATGATACGGCAGGAAGAAGAGCGGTTCTGGAGCTCAATCTCGTGAGCCTGCTTCGAGAGAGCCTCCTCATCCAGACCATGGGCTATTCCCAATGTGGAGGAATGGTCGGAACAGATAATATATTCATACCCTCGCTCCTCGCCATATGTTCCAAGGTCCTGGATGGAAAGGCTACCATCGCTCCAGGTACTGTGAACATGGAGATCTCCCCTGATATCTTCCTGCTCTACAAGGGGCGGCAGGGTATGGGAAAACGCCCGTTCCACCTCACCCCAGTCCTCCCGAAGCTCGGGAACAATATAATCAAGACCGAGGAACGACAGCAGTTCTGCCTCAGTGGAGAACTCCCAAAGCGATCCGTCAGACCGATCTTCAATACCGTACTCGTTCAGCTTGTAGCCACGGCTTATTGCGATCTCCCGCAGTTTTATGTTGAATGCTTTCGAGCCGGTCAGGTAGAGGAGCATGGATCCAAACTGTCGCGGCTTTGAGAAACGGACATCCACTCTCTTTCCAAGGATCCGAAGGGAGGTCTTCCGGTCGCCTGCATCGATCACCGCATCCGCAATGGCCCGCAGCCTGGGATTCAGACGATCGGGGGATTCGGTTGTCACCACATCGATGTCCCCCACACTGCTCTTTCCCCTCCGGTAACTGCCGGCAACCTCATACATACCTGGTTCCAGGACGGATCGTAGCTTCCCGGCCACTGCATCGGCCTCCTCACGGTTCATCCTCCCTGACTGGTCACGGTACATCGTTATGGCTCTGAGGAATCCCTCCTCTTTTTTCTCTCCGAATCCCTTGATTGCCCTGATACGATGGCCTTTTGCTGCCCGTTCCAGATCGTCGATACTCTGGATATTCATCTTTTTCCAGAGAGTAGAGACGGTTTTCGGGCCGATTCCCTCAAGATGCAGGAGTTCGATCAGGCTTTCGGGGATCCCGGATTTTGCTTCTTCGAGCTCATCAAAGGTCCCCTTTTCAATAATTTCACGGACCTTCCGCACAATATTTTTCCCGATCCCTTCAATCCCCGAGAGTGCCGTATCATCCATGCCTGTAACCGGCGTTGCAAGTCTCTCGATACTGTCGGAGGCCCGGTAGAAGGCCCGGATTTTAAAGACATTATCCCCTTTTATCTCGAGGATTTGGCCCATGAGGTTCAGCTGCGCCGCAACCTGTTGGTTTGTCACCTCCATCCGACCGGATCACTCCTCCTGCACTTCTTATCCTCTTGGAGTTGATCAGATCCCCTGATATGCATTTCTTCCCTGACGTCGTCAGGGAAGAAACGACCTGATACCGGGAAGAACTGTTGATCAGGAGATGTATCATCCAAATTCATAAGTGCATCCATGTCGAACCATCTTTGCATGGAGACCACCTCCTTACGGGAAGATATTCTTGAAGCTCTCTACAAGATACATTTCGCTGGCAGGGCTGCACCCGTAGTGGAGGACCTGGCAACGATGCTTGGAAAAGGACCCGGGGAACTCCGGCCGGTACTCGATCTTCTTGAGACGGGAGGGGCCCTTGTATCAAACCCGGACGGCACGCTCACCCTCACCCCTGCAGGGTGTGAAATAGGCGGGAGGGTGATGCGGAAGCATAGGATCCTTGAATGTTTCTTTTCAGAGATGCTCGGAATGTCCCCGGACACTGCATCGGAGGAGGCATGTACGCTTGAACATGGCGTCTCTGACGAGGCAATCGAACGTCTTGGGAGATATATAGAGAAACGCCCTGGCAGGGGAGCAGGGTCCCGCAGAACACGGAAGGGGAAGCGGTGGCAGGCGTTAAGCCTGGCCGAGGCAGACGAGGGGGATACCCTTACTGTCGCGGGCGTGCGGTGCGAGGGTCCGGGAACCCGCCTGAACGATCTCGGCCTGTTCCCCGGCACTGAAATCAGCGTGGTCCGGAAGATTCCCGGAAATGGAATCGTGGTGAGGGTCAAGGATTGCAATATTGCTCTGAGCCAGGAAGTTGCAGCTTTTGTCCTTGTGGAGCGGACCGGATGAAGGTCGGGCTGATCGGGAATCCAAACGTCGGCAAATCGGTGATATTCCACCAGCTGACCGGGGTCGGAGTGGAGGTCAGTAATTACCCCGGGACCACCATCAACCGGCAGGCCGGGACCACCTGTTTTCAGAGGGCAATCATCGAATTTATCGATCTCCCTGGCACCTATTCCCTGGAAGGAGATTCTGAAGAGGAAAAGATAGTCAGATCCTTTATTGATTCGGACGAAGCTGAGGTCATCGTCGCGGTGCTCGATGCCGGGCGCCTGGAGCGGAACCTCTACCTCACGCTCCAGATCGCTGAGTACCAAAAACCGATGATTGTCGTCCTTAACATGATGGACGAGGCAGAAAAAGCCGGGATCCACGTGGATACCGAACAACTCTCCTCTATCCTCGGTGTCGAGGTCATCCCCACTGTTGCCACGCAGGGGAAGAATACCGGCAGTATCATCCCTGCCGTGATCAATGCCGCACGGGTACCGGAGGTGAAGGTCCTCTATGATCACCATATCGAGGCCGCAATAAAAACCTTGAGAACCGTCCATGCCCTCACCTGGATCAGGGCTATCCATGCCCTGCAGGGGCATTCAGATGATCCTGATCTCAGAGAAGCGGCATCTGCCCTTTCCGAAGAGATCGAGCGTATGCACCGGATGAAGGTTTCCCAGATCATCGCTGGAAACAGGCATCACTGTGCAGAACATATTGCACAGGAAGTCCTGCAGTTCAGGTCTCCGGAGCGGGGTGCGGATATCGACCGGCTGCTGACTTCCCGTATTCCGGGAATTCCCCTCCTTGCTGCAATCCTGATCGGAATTCTGCTCACGGTTTTCATCATCGGTTCGTGGCTTGAGGAGGGGATTGTAACCCTTATCACCAGGTTCGTGATGGAGCCATTTCTTGCAGCAGGATTACCGCCTCTCGCTGAACAGGTCGGTGTCTCTCTCATCCTCGCAATACAGGCAGGATTCGGGATCGCGTTTCCTTTTATCTTCACCTTCTATCTCTTCATCGCACTTCTCGAAGACTCCGGGTATCTGACCCGGGCTGCGTTCCTCGCGGACCGTACTCTGCACCGCTTCGGGATGCATGGAACGGGGATCATCCCGCTGGTGCTCGGATTTGGGTGCAACGTCCCTGCCATCATGAGCATCAAGCTCCTGCGGACAAAGCGAGAGCGGCTCATCGCTTCATTTCT
>JAAYWH010000087.1 GCA_012516785.1 Methanomicrobiales archaeon | reverse complement strand
TTCGTCCTGGAGAAGATCGGGGCGATCAGCGGATCGGCTTCGTCGTCTCCCGTCAAGTTTGATAAAGAAGCTGTGAAGTGCCGGCTTTCGGGAAGGCTTGATGCAGCGTCCCGCTCATCTTCGGGCACCAACACCATTCTCCAGGAAATGCTCCGGTCCAGAACCGGGACTGCGAGTTCCGCTGTAATCACTAAACCATCCGGGATAGAGGTGCCGGAGAGTGAAACTTCCACCAAACCGGGGGGTGTGACGACCGATCGACAGAACTGGGAGGAGCGTGTCTCACAGTTCACTGCCGGGAAAACTTCAACCTCGGCGGCTGAATCTATCGCCCAGGCGGTACAGAGCTCGTCTACGAGATCGGATATCATCTCGCAGGCGATAACGGGAAGATAACACTCCTTTTTTTTACGGTCACCTTCAATAGCAATTGGACCCATCATCGAACCGTGCGGTTACGTTGTTCAACTTTTCGCACAGAAAAAGGTATTAGCGATGAGTGACTATCGGGATGTATAGCAGGGGGTTCTACACATGCAAATGCCAATGAACCCCGCTGCGGCCCGAAGACATAACTGCGTTGACTTTTTTAGTAAAAAGCCTTTGCGTTGTGCCTCCTGGAATCCAGAAATATTGGAGGAAAGACAATGAAAAGAAAAAGAATAAGCAGGCCATTCACAGCGTTCTTGGCACTCGTGCTGCTGAGCACTTTAATATTATCGGTAGCGAGCGCAGAACCACTGATTATGCGTTTGTCGCCAGATGAAGGTGCCAGGATATCCGGAGCAGATGTTGAAAAAGACATTGGTGTTGGAGGTATGCAGATATCCAAGACATATTCCGGGAATGGAGATATTGAATTTGAATGTCCATTTGAAGACGCAGATGCAAGATTAGTTGACAATTCGCCTCTTGAAGAAAAAATTACAGAAATACATGAAAATCTTTTGAAAATTAGTGATCCTTCTTCAGAACTTGATGAGATTAAATTCTGGTATGGTGAAGGAATTGCACTTCGGATAGGCAATATAATATCCTATTCATCGACTCAATATACAGAACCATCGACTGACTGGGATATGCAACTTCAGACAGGTCTGCAGAAAAAGGTCGGAGTAAATTGGAATCTTGTCACATACAAACCGGCAATTCGTGCTACAACAGATGAATTATCCCAATCAGGTATCTATTCTGCTTCAGCAGGTACCTATCGAACTGTCGGTTGTCATAAGGTCTGGTTTGATGGAGAATTGGTTATCCATATAGACAGCTATTCGGGAGAACTGACGATATATTAATCCTATTGAAGATGGTCGAAATGCAGCCAAATAAAATCAAAATCACATCTCTGGGGATTTGTATGACAATTCTTGTTATTAGCGCCATGATTCCCGGTGTGGCCGCCTCAGAAGAACATTATTCAGGGACAGGCTGGACACTCATACTCTACGAAGATCCCATCATCAACCCCCAGACAGGTAATCCCTACGAATCCATGGGGGATTTCTACCAGGCCACAAACCCTGCCTACTGGGAATCTCTCTCGATGATCGATCAAAATCGGTTGAGCAGGGAACCTGCAGTGCTTCCGGGACTGACTCTTGCAATCAGCAGGACAGAAGAGCAACAGGCCATGGCAATGGATCTGGCAGGGCAGACAATGACCAAGGCCGAATATTATGCACATGTCTTTCCCGATCTCTTTGCTCTGGTGCCTGAATGGCAGAAGGAGATATGGGAGAATACCAGGGGGATTGTGAACTCAAATGGAATCCTCGACTCTCCTGGACACTATACATACAGGGAGATTGTAATCTCGGATGACGGAGAGGTTATCAGCGGTGGAATGACAGAGGAGGAATTGTTCATCGCAGATCTTGATTGCCCGTTCAATATCGATAGCGATATTCCCGATTCATCCACCTCCGTCCCGGAGTCTCTTTCCATCGATGGAACGGATGTTTTTTCCCGGATCAAAATCGAAGAGCTGAATTTGATGACAGATGATTCGCCTTTGTCTTCCGGCTTTCTCACCGGCCGATATAGCAGGACAAACCTGCCCGTAAAGGTTAACTCAGGATTCCTGTTGGAGGACCGGGGAAGTGGATATCCTGAAACGACTTCGAGTTCTGCTGAAAGCACCAAACCGACGGATATAATAGCCGTTCGGCAGGACTGGGAGATGCGTGTATCACAGTTCACTACCGGAGAAACTTCAACATCGACGGCTGAATCTATCGCCCAGGCAGTGCAGAGCTCTTCCACGAGATCGGAGATCATCGCACAGGCGATAACGGGAAGATATATCTCTCCTTTTTTATCCTCATCTCCCACCCGATTAGGCACAAAGGTTGAGTGCAGTCAGAATATCCCTCTGCCGCTTGGTTACTTCGGTAGGGATCCTGGTTCCATCAGGGAGGACCATCAACCGAAGTTTCTCCAGTTCCGTTAACAGCCCCTCGATAGAGTACTTCTTATTCAGACCAGCTTCCTTCACCAACCGGAGCAGCCGCATGCGAAGGATGAGTGCCAGGAAGCAGACGAACAGGTACCCAGCCACAGTAGCATCTTTCCTCACATTCAACGGGAGAGCATCGATATCATTTTTCAGCACCGCAAACACTTTCTCAACGATATCCTTGCATCGATAGAGGGCAAGACACTCATCCCAAGCAAAGCTCCCCTGGAACAGCAGGATAAAGAGTCCCATCCGGTTGACCCGTTGGGACACCGCGTTCTTCCGGATGCTCACCTCAAACGAATGGTCCTTGACGTTCCATTCCAGGTACGGAGTAAAACTCCTGGCAGTTTCCTTGACGACATCTGCAGGGTTCATCCAGGATTTTATCGAGACACGCCGCAGTTTTTCCGCGATATCATGTAACCGCCGATAGAAGAGACGCCGTTCATCCTGTTCCCGTCTCTGATCATAGAATGCATACCCCTGCAGGGAAACCGAACCAACAGTGAGAGTCACTGGCATCACGAAGAGCGGTTCATCCTGGTAGAGTTTCAGGTTATTCGGATCCTCGATTGCCACATGGACCGATGAAATCGCCTGTTTGGCTGTCTTGAGCGAGAGCGGTGCCGGAATAATGAACGAATACCCCTGCGCCACCAGGTCTTCCACGTTCATTGTTGAGAAGAATCCCCGGTCCATAACAAGAGTACAGTTCTCAATTCCCTGGCTCTGCATCTTGGCAATCGTGTTTTTAATGGTTGAAACATCGACGATGCTGCCGGGATATAGGTCATACATGAGTGGGATCCCCCTTTCCGGGTCGACCATCATGGCAAGGTTGATCTGGGGAAGATCGAGATGGTCCCGGTTATACCCGTATTCCAGGAGGTTGATCAGCTGAGAAGAAGAGGAGAGTGAAGTGATGTCATACACCATCGTGCGGTGAGGATTGGTCAGCTGAATGAGTTCGCGGGCGAATTCGTGGTGGACTGTAGTTTCCCCGATTTTCGTGAGGAGATTACTGATCGACTGCGATGAGAGGGGGAGATCCGGGTGGTCATCAGAGAGGATGGTCCCCTCGTACCAGCTGTTGATATGGCTAAGTGCGCGTGGTCGAATAACCTGGCTCATGGCCATGGTGAGCAGGGACCAGGTCTGTACTGATGAGAAGAATTTCGTGAGGTGCCGTTCGAGCTCGAGTTCTCGTGCGATGTGGAGTAATGGGAGAAATTCACCGTATGAGAGTACCCGTTTAGGGGGATGGTATTGTGATCGTACTTTGACTGGGACGCCATTAACATTCTTCCCGAGGTACCGGGTTTTCTGGCGTAATTTGTTCTTCTCGTCCCGATACGGTGTAACCTCGTAGAGGTACTCCTGCCCCTTGATAACCTTCACCCTCGTGAACGGCTTCATTATGGGTAATATTAGGCATAATGCTATAAGGATCTTTTGGTCTGTTTTTTCGGATGAATCAGAGAATGACAGCGCGTGGAATAATAGTGCCTAATTTATTGGGAAGTCAGGTTTTTATCGTCACCTTCAATAACAATTGGACCCATCATCGAACCGTGCGGTTCCATTAGTCAACTTTTCGCACAGAAAAGGTATTAACGA